>JAITAE010000214.1 GCA_031284295.1 Spirochaetaceae bacterium | reverse complement strand
TATCTGAATTAATAAATAAAACAATTTGTGGAGATTTGTTTGATATTATAGATTTGTTGCCTGTCGAATTTGTTGATTTATTGATAATAGATCCGCCATATAATTTAGATAAAAATTTTCATGGATTTAGATTTTCAAAAACAAATGATGAAGCATATTTAGAATATTTAAAAAGCTGGTTTCCAAAAATTATAAAAACGTTAAAACCAACCGGATCTGTCTATATTTGTGGAGATTGGAAAAGTACTTTTTGTTTGTATCAAATTATACGGGATTTTACTATAATTCGCAACAGAATAATCTGGCAGAGAGAAAAAGGCCGAGGGGCAAAGGCTAATTGGAAAAATGCGGCGGAAGATATTTGGTTTGGAACAAAAGGGGAAGAATACTATTTTAATGTAGACGCCGTGAAACAAAAACGGAAGGTAATTGCTCCGTACAAAGAGAACGGTAAACCAAAAGACTGGGAGAAAACTAACAATGGTAATTTTAGACTTACATATCCTAGCAATTTTTGGGATGATATTTCTATACCATATTGGTCAATGCCAGAAAATACGGATCATCCAACCCAAAAACCGGAAAAATTAATCGCCAAATTAATACTGGCAAGCAGTCCAGAAAATGGAATCATATTGGATCCGTTTTTAGGTTCAGGCACAACATCTGTTGTAGCAAAAAAATTAGGCCGTAAATATGTTGGTATTGAAATTAATGAAGAATATTGCTGTTGGACAGAAAAACGCTTATTATTGTCTGATACTGATACTAACATTCAGGGATATTCAAGTGGGGTATTCTGGGAAAGGAATACGCTGGGTTTGCAAATGAGGGAAAATAAAAAAGCTATTCAAACTAGAGTCAATAAACAAAAAAGTGAATTGTTTGAGGGGGTTTTGTAAATGGCGAGTAAATTATTTATACCCGAAATCAGGAACTCTATTGAACATACAGTTGTTACCTTGCTAAATGGGAATCAATTAATGAACTATAACACGGTAAATAGTCCCCGGGCAGTGGGAGATGCGGTTCAAGGATTTCTAGAAAAAAACATTTCAAAATGTCTTCCAAAAAAATTGGTTACAAAGATAAATACCTCTTTTGCAAGGCGATCAATGGCTGATCTGGCATTTGAAGACATAACAGGAAATTATTATGTTGTTGATATTAAAACACACAACCTTAATACCAATTTTAATATGCCAAATTTAACTTCGGTTGAACGGCTTGCTAGATTTTATGGTGATAACAAAAATTATTTTATACTTCTATTAGTTTCGTATAAAATAGAAGGTGAACAATTAGCATTCGATAATTGTACATTTGTTCCAATAGAATATCTTGATTGGTCATGTTTAACATTAGGCGCATTAGGGTGGGGCAAATTCAGATAGCTAATTCAAACATTATAAATATTAGTGTGGAAAGCACAAGAAAAAAGTGGATGTTGCAATTATGCGATGCTTTAGATTTGTTTTACCCCAATGAAATATCAAAAATAACTCAGCGAATAGATTATTTTAAAAATATAAGAGAATATTGGGAAAATCAACCTGATTAAAGCATGGGCACTTCGCATAACAGGACGGTATACCCACTGACAAATATGTTGAATGGTTTCTCCCCATATCCATAGAACTTTTACGGGTATTAAACTCACGGGCACATCTATTCTAAATATTAAAGAAAGAGTCATCAATGGGGAAAGAAGCATATATGTAATGAAACTTGTAATGGAAATGCGGAAATAAGGCTGGTTGTGGACTGAAAAATTTATATGCCATAAAAAAATTGTTATCATAGAAAATGGCACAATCGTTTTCGCGACGCATGGGAGCGTTTATTACAGTTTAATGAGCCTCCGCACGGCAAGCGCGCAAAATTTGCCGCACGGTATCTTAAGCGTTGTATTAGTTTGAACGGAGGCTTGAGTTTGCGCTCCGTGCAAACTTCGGGTGCGGAAATATATAATACCCTCCCCCGCGAACCGGTGAGCGGGTTCTTAGTTTAATACCAAATCTCTGTAGGCGGCGCTGCATTACTTGAGCCGCAGCAAGCGTACAAACAAGTTTGTGTCGGGGTATTAAACCAGATATTACAGAATAATACACAGAGAGAGGGGGCTTGTAAGTGAGGGAGGCGGCGGAATACGTGCTTGCGCGCTTAATCCCTGAGTTTCGCAAGGCGTAACGGGCTCTAGCCGTGAACGTCCCGTATCAAAAACCCGCCTCCGGTGATCTCCGCTCTGACGGAAAACACGTCTTTGAAGAATGCCTCCGTAAAAACCTCCTGAGGAGTGCCTGAGGCTGCGATCCTGCCGCGAAACAGGGCTATCACGCGGCTGGAGAAGCCGCCGGCGGTGTGGAGGTCGTGGTGTATGCCGATTATCGCGGCGCGGCGGGAGGCGGCGCGGCGGGAAAGCAGCTTCATCATGTCGATGCGGGCGGCAATGTCCAGCGCGCTCATCGCCTCGTCAAGCAAGAGGAGGCCGCACCCGCCTGAGGCTGCGCTTTCGGCCTGAAGCAGGGCGCGGCTTATGATTACGCGCTGTCTCTCCCCGCCGGATAAATCCATGATGTTCTTTTCGGCAAAGCGCCATGTGCCGGTCTCGCGCATCAGCGCGGCGGCAAGCTCAATGTCGGCTGCGCTTGTCGCGGCGAGCCTGGGACGGTGCGGGTACAGCGCCATCAGCACGACTTCCATGCAGCTAAACGGGAAATCGGCGCGTATGTCCTGCGGTACAAAACTAAGCCGCCTTGCCCGTTCAAGCGGGGTCAATGACGCGATGTCCGCGCGGCCCAGCAGTACGCGCCCGGAGGCGGGGCGAAGGAAGCCTGAGAGTATCTGGAACAGCGTGGACTTCCCGCTTCCGTTCGGCCCGACAACGGAAATATGCTCACCCTCCATAGCCGTAAACGAGACATCTTCCAGAACCGGCGCGGAGCCTGGGTAAGCAAAGCGCAGATTTTCGGCGCTGATCACCGCGTTTGCCGCGCTATTCACGCGCCGCCCCCTTCCGCCGTATGAATATATAGATGAAGAAGGGGCCGCCCAGCAGCGTTGTCAGCACGCCGACAGGAATCTCGCCTGAGCCTATGAGCCGGACGGCGTCGTCGGCAAGCGTGAGCAGCAGCGCGCCTGAGAGCGCGGCGAGCGGGAGCAGCTGCCTGTTGTCCGAAGTAACGGAAAACCGGAGCAGATGCGGCACGACCAGCCCGGCAAAGCCTATTATCCCGCAGACCGAGACTGAGCAGGCTGTAAGCGCCGCGCCGAGCAGCAGGTACAAAAGACGGGCGCGTTTTACATTGACCCCCAGCGATTCCGCGCCGCGGTTTCCAAGACTGAGCAGGTTCAGGTCCCGCGAGAACAGGATGGCCAGGACGAGGGCGGCGCTTGTAACAGGCGCTAGAAGCAGCGCGTCCGCCCACGAGCGGCCCGAAAGACTTCCCATCAGCCAGAAAACTATCGCGCCGACGTTTTCGCCGGAAGCCATCTTTATGAAGCTGACCCCGGCCTGAAGCACCGCGCTGACGATAATTCCCGCCATGATGAGGTTTGCCGTTACAAGGCCGCTTCCACGGTTCGCTATGGCGAGGACGGCGGCGAGGGTAAGGACTGAAAACACGAGGGCGCAGAGCGGCGGGGGTAACGGCAGGGCGGCGGCCATGTTGAGGAATATCGCTAGAGACGCGCCGAAAGCTGCGCCTGTCGATATGCCGAGCGTGTATGGGTCGGCAAGCGGATTCTGGAGTATCGCCTGGAATATTACGCCCGCGGCGGAAAGCGCCGCTCCCGTGAATGCCGCGCATACTATGCGCGGCAGGCGCAGGTCAAAAACGACGGCAACCGCGCCGCCGCTGATACCGTCGAGCAGGTCCAGCCTGCCCGTTAGCCTGCCCAGCAGTATACGGGCCACATCGCCTGGGGAAAGGCGCATCGCCCCAAGCCCCGCCGAAAAAATCACCGCGAGCGGCAGCAGCGCGCATAGGACAGCTATCATCGAGTAACATAGTTTTTGTTTTGCGGCGAATAAGCCGGGCGGGCTAGATTTCCGGTTTTTCGAATTCATCGGGGTACAAAAAGTTTGCGATAGTTTTTACGCCTTGCAAATATCTAAAAACAGGGGATGAGATTATCCTTTCCTCAATGAATAAAACATTGCCGCCGCGAATCGCCTTTATCGCGGAAAATCCGGCGCGTTTGCGGATATCGTCAAAAGATTTTGCCGGATTCATCGCGCCTGTCTGGACGATGTACGCGTCAATGTTTTCCGCCTGAGAGAGCAGCTTTTCCGTTCCGAAGGGAGCGATTGACGAAAGCGGGTTTACAGGCTTCGCGTCCTGAGCTACATTAAGGCCGCCCGAAATCTCTATCGCGAGTGCGGGGAGACTTTGCGGCGAAGCGGTGCGCGTTTCCCGTTCAGTTGTTTCAAAAAAAACATTCTGTTTATTTTTTATAAAGGCGGATGTATCTTTAATTTTTTGTAGTTCAGAATGAAAGCCGTTTAATTCCATTTCCGCGTCAACGCCGGCGAGGAGGCCGAGCCGCCTGATATAAGCGTCAAAGTCATCAAAAGTTTCGGGGTAGAGCGATACTACCGGAATACCCGCCTTTTCCAGCGCGCCGGTATATTCAGGGTTATGCCTCCGTATGAACGGGCGAATCAGGACAAGATCGGGGGCGGCGGCGATAACGTACTCAGGGTCTCCGGTATATTCAAAAACCGGAAGTTCCTTTGCCGCCGCCGGATAATCGCAGGTTGAATGTCCGCCGATTAGGTTTGCGCCCGCGCCCAGCGCAAATAGATTTTCGGTATGCGCGGAATAGAGTGAAATGATACGCGCGAAAGGTTTATCAAAACTTACAGTGTTACCTTCGTCATCCGTAAAACTGACGCTTTGACTACGCTCCCGCGCGTTCAAATTTTCCGGTAGATTCTTTTTAATACATGATGAAAAGCAGAGAACAATAATCAGAAAATACCCGAATGCCTTCAAAACAGTTACCAAGGAAACGCTGATTAAATAAGGCCGCCGGTTGGGGGGTAGCCCGCAGCCATGTGCGGGCGTAGGGCGCTGAAGCTGTTTGCGGATACTGCGGCTTTTTCCCGCGCCACGGCCTGTCGCTTCTTTCGGCAGAACGCGCTCAATGTTTCGCGCGCTGTTGTCGGGCCGGGGGACGGACAATAGGGCGGCTATATGCCGGAAAAGGTGTGGAAATCGTCCCCCCTTCATTATGGAGAATGAATCATTGAAGACCTAGGGAAGCACTGATTTATGCGAGTGCGCATAAATCAGTGCTACTTTAATGCCGTATTTGCGTAATGAAATAAGCAAATACATAGGGCAACGATGATTGGCTTCAAGTTAATCAGCGTTGCCCTAGGGCAACGCTGATTAAATCGGGAAGAAGTAGTAGGATAGGAAGTATGAAAACACAACAACCATTTACGGACGTGGAATACGGAAAACGGAAACGGATAAGCCGGCGGGAAGTATTTCTGGATACAATGGAACGGCTTGTGCCTTGGGAAAAGTTGGAGGAACAAATACGCCCCCATTAT
>JAITAE010000176.1 GCA_031284295.1 Spirochaetaceae bacterium | reverse complement strand
AACGAGATGGCCTCCGGCGCGGAGCAGATAAATATGGCTGTAAACCGCGTAAACGAAATCAGCGTGGAGAACAAAGGCAATATAGATATGCTGGTAAACGAAGTCGGAAAATTCAAAGTAGAATAGGGCAAAAATGAGGGGTGATGATTTGTACTCATACATTCCCGCCGGAGAAATTTTAGGAAATTTGTAATTCCCTGTCTGTAGGGAATTACGGGTTATTAGACTTGTTCGATAACCCGGTTGGTTATCTCACAGTCTTGCAGTTTTCAGGCTAAAAGCCTTACAAAACTGCGTTTTTTAATGGAAGTTGTTCGGAAACTGAAGTTTCCAAACAACTCTAATTGATAACCTCGTTGACAATGAACCTCCCCGCCCTAAAGTCGCAAACTTTGCAGCATGTATTAGACCCATATGCACTAATTTAACAAGCATTGCACATCTGGTACCTTATTCACCGCTTTCGTTTTTCACATTCAAAACTTTTCGCTATGTGCTCGTAATCTTCAAGTATCCGCAGCCCCAGATTAGCCCTCAATACCAAATTAACGAACGCCGTTTCACACCATATACCGCGGCTGGTATTCGATCGGGCTACCGGGGGAAAAAGAAGCCTTCGCTATTAAGGCTTCTTTTAACAAAGCAACCATTATCTTATCAGATCACCCATATTCCCGGATAAGCTCTTAGAAGCAAAAAGTCAGCGAATTGAACGAATTGTCGCGAATTAGTCAAATACTATGGGTTTCAATCCGTAAAATTCGCGTGAATTAGTGGACACTTTTTCTTAGGGAAGCGCATATAGTACTTGACACTGGGGGGGGGGGGGTAGAGGCCTGTGTTTCGATGGTTCCTTGGGTCAAGCCCGATGATGACAAAAGGGGACGCCGTTTTCCATACTATCCTTCCCCATACGGTTAAGCAGACGCCGGCAGGCAAGACAAGCGGCGACGCTTGTCGTCATTCAACGGTAACGCTTTTTGCCAGGTTGCGCGGCTTGTCCGGGTCGTTTCCGCGTTGTATCGCGCAGTAATACGCGAACAGTTGGGCCGGTATCACGGCAAGCAGCGGGGAAAGGCAGTCTTCAGTTTTCGGAAGCGTGAAAATCGCTTCACTTACCGTGTCGAAAGAATCAACATCCTCCCATGTTATCACAAGCGAGGCCGCACCGCGCGATGTAACCTCGCGTATATTGGACGCAATCTTTTCAAACAACGCATTTTGCGTCGCAAAGGTTACCACCAGCGTGGAGGAATCGACAAGAGCTATCGGGCCGTGTTTCAGTTCACCGGCGGCAAAGGCTTCGGAATGGGTATAACTTATCTCTTTTAGTTTGAGAGCGCTTTCCATGCTCACCGGATAATCAAACTGCCTGCCCATAAAAAACATCTTTGTTTTATTGAATTGCCTCGCCGCAAAACGCTGTATCGATTCTTTTTTGTCCAATATTTGCCGCGCCTGTTTCGGAATTTCGGAAAGCGCGGCAATGTATCGCCGGTACGCATCACCGGAAATATGTTTACGCAGGCGGCCCAGCTCAATCGCCAAAAGGTATATGCACATCACCTGTGTCGTAAATGCCTTTGTCGAAGCGACGGCGATTTCCGGCCCCGCATACGTGTACATAACAATATCCGCCTCCCGCGACAATGTTGACCCCGGCGCGTTTGTAATGGCAAATACACAGGCGCCGTTCTGTTTCGCCAGCCTCATGGCCGCAATCGTGTCCGCCGTCTCCCCGGACTGGCTTATCACAATAACAATATCTTTTTTGTCAAAGATTGGACTGCGGTAGCGGTACTCGGACGCAATGTCAACCTCTACGGGAATACGCGCCAGATGTTCAAACGCATACTTGCCGATTATGCCCGCGTGGTACGCCGTACCGCACGCTGTAATAACTATACGCCGCGCCATAATCCACCGTTCATCCAGTTTAACCTCGTCAAAATCAATAACTTTATTTGCGCCCGCCGCTTCCGGCCCGCCCATTTTCAGGCGCGGGCTCAGCGCGTCCGACATTGCCTTTGATTGTTCAAAGATTTCTTTCAGCATAAAGTGAGGGTAACCGCCCTTTTCGGCACTCTCTACGTCCCAATCTATATGCGTCGTTTCGCGTTTAAGCACCTCGCCTTCGCTGCTGCGAAGCTCGATATGGTCGCGGTACAGCACGGCAATCTCGCCATCGTTCAGGAAAACAAGATCACGGGTATGCTCAAGAAGCGCGGGAACATCAGACGCTATGAACGCGCCGGTTTTTCCGAGCCCGGTAATGAGGGGGCAGTTCTTGCGCGCCGCTATGATTCTATCGGGATAATCGGCGGAAACGATGGCAAGCGCGTACGAGCCGGTCAACAATTTTAACGTTTCCATAACGGCGTCCAGCAGCGCGCCCTGACTGGTACGATAAAAATAATTTATTATGTGGACAATTACTTCGGTATCCGTATCACTGCGGAATACAATACCGCGGCTCTGCAGCCACTGTTTAAGTTTTACATAATTTTCGATGATGCCGTTATGCACGATAGCGATGCGTCCCTCCGCATCGATATGGGGATGGGAATTTATGTCTGAGGGTTCGCCGTGCGTCGCCCATCGGGTATGACCTATCCCCGTATTACCGCTTAACGTGGATGCCGACAAGGATTCGTCCAGCAGTTTTATTTGCCCCTTCTTTTTTCGGACAAAGATTTTTCCGTTGTCTATTATCGCGACTCCGGCCGAGTCGTAACCGCGGTATTCAAGTTTTTTTAGCGCGCGTATTAACAGCGGCGCCGCTTCATCGTAGCCTATGTAGCCTGTGATTCCGCACATGGTTTACCCCCTCCCCTCTTCCCGCAGAAAAGTTTTATATTCGGCGTAATTTTTTTTGAGCAGCGCCGCCGCGTCAATGCCATAGGGACAGTGATCCCTGCAGTGCCCGCAGTCTATGCAGTCCTTGATTTTTTCCATCTCATGCCGCCAATATTCTGTCAGCCATTGCTCAGGCGGACTGCGGCGCAACAGCAGCATTATACGGGCGCAGTTGAATATCGGAATGCCGGCGGGACAGGGAAGACAGTAACCGCAGCTTCTGCAAAAATTGCCCTGGAGCTCATCCCGGTCCCGCTCAATCCTTGCGGATTGAGCGGCGTCCGGGCCTTTCCCGTTTTTTGCCGCCGCCTTTAACTTTTCAAGCTCGCCCACGGTCTGGATACCCCAAATAGGCAGGACACCGGCCTGCGTATTCATAAACGCGGACGCCGCGTCAATGTTGGTCAGAAGTCCGCCGCAGAGAGCCTTCATCGCGATAAACCCGGTGTCTGTTTCGGCGCAAAGCCTTACCAGTTCGTGCTCTTTTTCGCCTGAAATATAGCTGAACGGAAACTGCATCGTATCGTACAAGCCGCTGCGCACCGCGTCAAACGCCACCCCTATCCTGTGATTCGTCATCCCGATAAAGCGTATCTTTCCAGCCCGCTTCGCTTCAAGCATCGCCTCGTAAAGCCCCGTGCCGTCGTCCGGCCTGGGGTACCTTTCGTGATTATGGAACTGGTAAACGTCTATATAGTCCGTTTTCAAAAAGCCCAGACTCGTTTCCAACTGAGCGCGCAATTCATCGCCGTTTGCGGCTGTATTCTTTGTCGCTATAACTATCTGCCCGCGCGCGGCCCCCAGCGCAAGCCCGATCTTTTCCTCGCTGTCCGTGTACATACGGGCGGTATCGAAATAGTTTATACCGGCGTCAAACGCCCCGCGCAGTATCCGCACGGCCTCGTCAACCGTGCGCCTCTGTACGGGCAACGCGCCAAAACCCGTTTTGTTTACAACAAGCCCCGTCCGGCCCAATTTTACTGTCATTTTGTCAAATGTATCCTTCACTACACAAAAGAACTTCATACTCAAACTATTAAATTCCTCGGTAATTGTAAAGACGGCGCCGCATTTCCATCTGACGGCGCTGTATTCCCAGTTACCGGCGCAAGCTGACAGAGCCGTTTTGTAAGCTGACAAAATCGTTTTGTAAGCTGACGCCGCCGCATTTCCAGTTGACGATGCCGCAAGCCCCCTCGCAAGGACGACTTGACAGCCGCCTAGGGAAGCGCTGATTTATTGCGGGGAAACAGTTTTGAGGGTAGTTTAGCGGTCAAAAAAATGAAATATTCACCTGTAACCTGCCGGTTTATAGGGCTTTTTGCCCCCTGTCCG
>JAITAE010000045.1 GCA_031284295.1 Spirochaetaceae bacterium | reverse complement strand
GGCCGTATTAAAATACTGCGCGGCCTACCCCATTCCTGAAGAGAATGCCAAGGCTGTTTATTTTTTTATGGAAGGTGAGGCTGTTGATATTCGTTCAAAATCAGGTTCATGGTTTTATGCCGAAAGCGCGAAAACCGGCGGCCCGGAAAAATCCGGCTGGATAAAAAGGGAAAACGCCGTTATCCTTGCCCCAGTGCGCCGTAGTACCCGGTAGCGCCCGCCATGCGGCGTTATTATAGCGGATAGCCCGGTCGCCGCGTAGCGGCGAGCGGGCCAAATTCCAAAACTAAATCCACAGTTTGAATGATGCCTGGATACTAAGAGTTTGTTGCGCTTGTAGATTTTATAACTTTTTTCAAATTTTCTTCCAGTCTATCATTTTATAGTTTTTCTCCATAAGTAAAATAAGATGCATAATTGCCTTATGAAACACCGGAATTGTTTTGATTCTGTTCATTCGCTGTTTTCTTTTTGGGAGGCAAAGGTTTTGCTGGTGGCTAACGACAGGTAGGATTCGCTTTTTGAGTTTCGCCTAATGAACCTCCCCGCCGCAGAGCGGCGGGGTATTAAACCCCAAAGCAGAATAAGAACTTAATACCATCACCCGTGGCTTCCAGTGTCAAACACTGGAATGACAAGCGGGGCGCGCGGGGATCAGAATCTTTCGCCATAGTAAACCCCGGCCCATTCCCAGCGTCCGTGTATGTCCGGATCCAGCGGGAAGTATATTTTTCGGAAGTAGAAGTACCATATAGGCGTAAACTGCGACCAGCCCCAGGTGCGGAGGTAGGCTTCGTTTGAGTTGGAACCCTCGCTGAGGCTGTCGGCATAGTGTAATTTTCCGCCGCGGAACGAGGAAAGGTTGAATTCCGCCATACCGGAATCGTCACTGTCGGTCTGTACCCAGGAACGCGCGAAAAAATTGACTCGGGCGCGGTACTGCCAGATACTCCAGGTGTTTCCGTTGTCCAAATCACGTTTTATCGCCTCGACAAGTGAATCGAGGTTATCAAAAGTCCAGTTTTTTGTTGAATTGTTAAAGTCAACCATCTGCTTGGCATAGTTGTACGCGTTGGGAAAACCGGGTACTACCGCACCGTAGTACCGTAAAAACTGGGTGTAGGCAGAAATAGCGCGCGGCCATTCGCCGACATCTTCGTATGTCTGCCCCAGCATGAACCATGTTACACCCATGTCATTCTCATTCTGTTCATGAAAACGCGAAAGAAGTTCCTCGTAGCACCAAATTTTTTGTTCAGGTTTTTCTTCAAGGTTTATAAGCTGCTGTAGACAGATTCGGTGTATCGATTCGTTACGGACGATAAGGTCCGGGTGGTTTTTTACAATCATTTTGAAAAACAGCGCGGCTACAGGCGGAGCGTCCTGTTCCAGATAGGCGTAGGCCGTCATAAACAAGTAGTATGTATTGAAGGGGTCGCCGGGATGCTTGTCTACCCAGCCGGAAAGAAAGTTAATCAGGCGGCCATAATCATTTAAGCGTCTATATTCGTTGGCAATCTCACGCACCAGTGAAAAACGCGCCGCGCCCTCGTCATTTTCCCGTGACAGGAGCGCAAAAAGGTTGTTCAAGACTTCTTTTTCCTGCCGCGTCCCCCTGGTGAAGTACGGGTCCGGGTAGTTTCTTTCACTCACCTCGCTGCCGCACATTATCAAGGCTACAAGCAACAAAAGCCAAAAAGGAATGAACATTGTACCAAATTTCCGCATTGAAATCACGGCTTTTATCCTTTATACTTGCATCATGCAACATGGAATTAAAAGAAAAAATATTGCTCGTATTATGTTTTATGTAGGAATAGTCCTTTCGTTGTTTGGCAGCGCCTTTCTGCTGTTTAGCTTTGCCTCAATCACAAGTTTGCAAATTATCGGCTCCTTCCTCCTTATTATTATCGGCGGATTATGTGTATTTTTTGCGATAAAATTACGGAGGCGGTCGCTGTATCTCTTTTTTGCGGCTTTTTTTACATTGCTGGGCCTTTTTCTGCTGTTCAAAGTGAGTGGGGTGATCAATTTAAACCTGAGACAGAGCTGGCCGCTGCTCTCGGTGTTTACCGGTATTGCGCTGCTGCTTGCCGGCGCTAACCGTTCCGAAAGCATACGCCGGATTTACCTGATACCGTCAGTCGCGTTGATAATTCTGGGTTGCTTTTTATTGCTCTTTTCGTTAAAGATAACTTCTTTTTCATTTAAGCAGTTCGTACTGGACTGGTGTCCCGTCATACTGGTTATGTCAGGTATTATGCTGATTCTGTTTTACATCAGCGGCAGTAAAGATCGTATGTAGACCTATCATGTTTTCCACAAAAAAATAGGTATGTTATGTATCATCGTATGCGCATAAAAATCAGCGGCTTTTTGCTGTTGTTGTTTTTTTCCTGTTCCGGAGCGGCGCAGGTGCGCGAGGTTACTATAGACATACCGCGCCCGGAGGCTAAACCGCTTCAGCCTTTTCAACAGCCCAGGACAAGGGAAAATTCCGGCGGAGGAATTGCCGCTAATATACGAACACTCTGCGATGAAGGTTCTTTTTCCGCGTTACGAAAAGCGGTTGCCCTGTTGTATCAGGACAACATAAACGAATCGGAGTTCGGCAGGGTGATGAACGCGGTAGCGGTTACCCTTCTGGAAAAGGTGTACAATGATGAGCCGGGTATCGCTCCCGACCCGCCCAAAAATCATTTATACAGCAAAATACTGAATGAGGCGGCCCGGGGGATTTACCGTGAACCGCCGCCCGCTTCGGAAGATTATCTTGAAAATGTGCTGCCTTTCCTCGCCCTGCTCGACAACACCGCGCAGAGCCGCTTTATCGCGGCGCGGCCTGACCTGGAGCGGGCGCGGCGCTTAAACCCAAACGGGGTGCTTGCGGCTTATTTTTTGGGCTTTGCGGCGGAACGCACGGAGAGATGGGACAATGCGCTTGACATGTACAACTCGGCGCTGGCCATCGCCCCGGACTGCTACCCAGCCGCTTTTGGCGTGGCCCGTATTTTCCAGAATCGTGGGAAAAACGCCGATGCTATCAAACTGCTTGTCGATTTGAGCAAAATGTACCCGGACAATATTGTAATCAAGAGCCGGCTTGCGGGCGCTTATTTTCGTGAAAACGACTGGAAGGGCGCCGAACAGGTAATTGATGCGGCTCTCGAAAAGAAACCGCAGGACCCGGCCTTGATACTGATGCGCGCGCGCGTGCTGTTTGAAAACGGCCAATTTGTTCAGACGCAGGTCATTTTGGATAAATTCGCGGCGGAAAATCCGGAAAACCGCGACTACCTGTTGCTACGCGCCCGTCTTCAGAACGAAGGTTTCAGGAACAGGGAAAACGCGGCAAATATTTTACGCCCCCTGTACAGGCTGAATCCCGATGATTTTCAGACAGCCTTGTACCTTACGCGGCTGCTACTGGAATCGGATAACGAGGCGGAAAAGGCCGAGGGCGGAAGGATGCTTCAAGCCCTGATGCGCCCGCTACGGACGGGGGAAGACATACCTATAGCCGTCATTATGCTTGCTTCAGAGGATGCGGCGCGGCGCGGCGATTGGGAGGAGGCGCGCAAGTATCAGGATAGAATCCTGCTGGAACGCAAGAGCCCCGCCGCCCTTGTGAACGCTTTTAAGGTTGAGCAGGGTTTAGGCAACAGAAGCGCCGCACTGGCTCTGGCGCAGGAGTTGATCCAGGACTACCCGGATAACGAGGACGGCAGGGCAGCGTACATCGAGGCGCTGATAGACTCCGGCAGACACGGGGAGGCGCTGCGTTTGATTGACGCCCGCATCGCCGCGCTGGGGCCCGGCGCCTACAAGAGCCGCTACTACTACCTCCGCGGTATGCTGCGCGGTGAATTTGACGCCGCTATCGCCGATTTTCGTGCCAGCCTATTTGAAAACCCGCGCAACCTTGTCACGCTCAAGGCCATAATAGGTCTATACCACAAACGCGGTGATGAACGCCATACAGTCTACTATCTGCGCCAGGCCCTGGCCATTGCCCCAAAGGACCCGGCGCTGCTACAGTACCAAAAAGAGTACGAAGGCAAGATGTAAATCATGGCGCTTGCCGCCCCCAACACGAATGAATCTCCCCGGCGCAAAGGGCGCATGTTGTGCGGCAAACGCGCAAACAGACTTACGGTGGGGTATTAAACCAGATATTGCGAATAAAATTATATTGACAATGGTTTCCAAAACACTGTCAATATGTTTTTTCAAAATGTTCAACAAATTTTAGGGCGCGTTTCGCATAACGTTCCGGCTGTTT
>JAITAE010000039.1 GCA_031284295.1 Spirochaetaceae bacterium | reverse complement strand
GGCGACATCAAAATACTGGTAATGTCGTAAAATAGCACGCCTTTTTTGGGAAAATCCGGTACTTTACGAATGTAATCATCAAGGTTGAGATTATCCATGGCCTTATCTTAGACAATCCCGCCACCCTTGTCAACAATCCCGCCGGCGGGCAGGATAAACGCATAGAAACAGCCGGTTACCGCATAATAGAGTAGAGGGGGGGGGGGGGCTTCGATATTACCTAGGGAAGCACTGATTTATGTGAGTGCGCGTAAATCAGCGCTGCTTTAATGTGAATGTCAACGAAGTTGACACAGTTGCGTAATGAACCTCCCCGCCGCAGAGCGGCGGGGTATTAAACCCCAAAGCAGAATAAAATGAGCAAACCACAAGTGCAACGGGCTGCTAACGTCAAGCGCCGGGCTGACAAGGGCTTATACGGCCGGCGGCTTCCGGGAAGAACAGGAGGATCGTCTTTTCATCCTCCGGCTTGCCGAGCAGACTGCCGGCAATGAACAGAACGAGTGATACGCTTATGCCTATTACGATGTGGTGACTGCCGCCGAGCGGTAAACGCAGCGCCATCGCCAGGCAGTATGAAGCGACGCCGCCTATCATCGCGAGTGTCGCGCCTGTAGCATTAGCTTTTTTCCAAAACAGGCCGAGCAGGAAGGTCCAAAAAAAGGCGCTTTGCAGACCGCCAAACGCGAATAGATTTATCCATACAATGACGGAGGGCGGTTTTACGGCAATCAGCATGGAAATAAGGCCGATGCCCAACGTTACCAGCACGGAAAAGCGGCGAAGCTGCCTGTCGTCAGGAGGCGTTCCATGTTTTGGCCGGTAGCGCAGCCACAAATCTTTGATTATAGCGGACGAAGCCATTATCAGCAACGATGAAACGGTGGACATTGTCGCGGCAAGCGTCCCGATTATCGCAAAACCTGCCGGAACGGGATGCAGGTTTTGTACTATCAGCATCGGCATTATCGCGTCGGTGGTCTTGCCGGGAGGCAGTTCCGTTATAACGCCGCGCGAAAGCGTACCCAGCAGGTGCATCCCCACCATCATCAGTCCAATCACGACGGTCCCGTATATCATGGCGCGGTGCAGGGACCGGCTGTCGCGGTAGCTTAGCGTCCGTACAAGGGATTGGGGCAAACCGAGTGTGCAAAAACCGCAGAGCAGCCATTGCGAAAGCAAAAACGGCACGGAAAGTCTGCCGCCGGAACGTATCTCAAGCCTAGCCGGATCCTCCCCGATTTTTTCCATGATTGCCGCAATGCCTCCGCCGGAACGCGTTATGGCAAAACCGATTATCACCATGCCAAGCAGCATAACGATAGCGCATATCGTGTCGGTAAGCGCGACCCCGCGATAGCCGCCTATCGCCGTGTAAACAACCACGACAAGCGCAAAAATCACAAGGCCCACCTTGTAATCAACATTCGCCGCCGCCTCAAACAGACGCGCCCCTCCCGAATACTGTGCCGCCATCATTGCCGTAAAAAATACGAGTACCACCACGGCGGAAATGTTTGCCAAAATATCACTGGAATAACGCGACCGCACGATGTCAACCACCGTTACCGAGCCCGTCTTCCTGCCGATGATCGCGATTTTCTTGCCCACAACGCCCATCACCATCATCACGGAAACGATCTGTATCGTGGCATAGTATACCCAGCCAAAACCGCGTTCCCATGCAAGTCCCGGCCCCCCCACAAAGCTCGAAACGGAACTGTAGGTCGCTACAAATGTCATCGCAAAAACAAAGCCGCCCAAACTCCGTGAACCTATAAAGTATTCACTGGAAAAATTACCGGAAAGTTTTTTTGCCTTCATCCTCGCGAAGAATCCGATGGCAAGCAGCGTAACAAGAAAAATAAATACCGGCACAAGCGTAAGAAGTGTGTTCATGTTATGTCCGCCGCTTCATCGTCCGTCAAACTAAAATCTTTGTAGACTTTTTTTACCAGAAACACGGCGCTGCATACGGAAAGTATCAACGAACCGGCGCAGCCCACGACGAACCAGCCTGGCATATAAAAAATAGTGAAATCCATTTTTTCAAGCACAAATCCGCTCACCCACCAAAACACCGCTATCAGGGCAACCGCTATCCCGGTCGCCGCCGCCTCCCTGTTCATTTGAACGAATTTTTCTTTGTATGTCATTTAAAAAGTTATATCACCGCCGCCGACGCTGTTCAACCCTGCCACGGGGTTTCATATACACTGGCAGATTCGGTATTTCCTTGAATATTGCCGGGCCCTCTATGATTCTTTATATGGGCGGATGCCCGCCGGCGGGGGTGGCCTTGCCTCTAACCTAAACCGTTCTATCTTTTTTTGCCTTGGCGCGCCAAAAATCGACAATCGAGCGTCCATACTTGCGCCGGTCGCCCAGAGTTAGTCCGCATACTCCGTCCGCATCCGCCCAGGTATCTTCACGAGGGCGGTGCATCATAAGGATTCCGCCGCCGTTTAACAACGCGGACGCCGCTATTGAAGCCGTCAATTCATGTTTGTACCGGTACGGGAACGGAGGATCGCAAAAAATATAGTCGAAGCTTTGCCGCGCCTGCCGGACATACAGTTCCGCCGCCATGAAACGGCACTTTATCCGTACCGGCGCGATAGAAACATTTTTTAACAGTATTTCACGTTTTTTTTTATCCATTTCGACAGCCTCTACCGGCAAAGCTCCCCGTGAGGCCGCCTCCAGAGCAATAATGCCGGAACCGGTAAACAGGTCCAAAAAAGACTT
>JAITAE010000008.1 GCA_031284295.1 Spirochaetaceae bacterium | reverse complement strand
GCGGTCGGTCTCCGCAAACATGGCCCACACTTTCTCGAAGTTCAGGTCTTTGCCACGTTCCGCCGCTTGTTCCGCTGTCATCATTGCCATAATTTTGCCTCCAGTTCAATCATAATTATAACCTTAAATAGCGAATAGGCTATAGTACCGGATGAGCGGCAGTGACCAGTGGAGAGTGGAGAGTGAAGAGTGAGTAGTCTCCAGGAACGCTGGAGACGGCCCACCAACAACGCTACCCCCCTCGCTCCATACCCGCTTATCTGTCGTCTGGAGTTTGCGGCAAGCAACGCGCAGCGTTGCGAAGCAAACTCCTAAAATAACCGCGCAAGCGGTTATTACGCTACCCCCCAATCCGGGGCCTCAGCCGACACCGCCTGGAGTTTGCTTCGCAAACTCCGGAAATAACCGCGTAGCGGTTATTCAGCCGCCCTATTTAATCAGCGCTTCCCTAAGCTAAACGCCTGCCGCCGGGACGCTTACTTTTTGCGGGAGGCGGCAATAACGGTCTGGGACAACGATGAAGTTATCGCGCTTAACGCCGCCCGGACGGTCTGACTCTTATCTATGGCCTCGCGGTAACGGCTTTCCGTCTGTGCGATCACCGCCTGGTCCGCCGTGCCGCGCGCGTTGGCGAAATCCTGATCAAGCCGGTCTATGTTGACACCGGCTGGATGCGAACGGCGGGCATCGTTTAAGGTTTGCTCCGTCTCGGATAGCGAACTCTGCATCGCCCTTATCGCGCTGTCCGCCTCATCGCGTATACGAAGCGCCGCGGCGCGGCTGTCGCTGACAGCCTTTTCCGCGAGGGCCTGGGCATCGGCGGCCAGACGCTTGGCGTTGTCGTAACGTTTTGCGTCCGCCTCCGCCTGCATCTGTGTCAAGGCTTCACGGGCACGGGCAAGCGCGTTTGCCGCATAGTTTACCACGTCCGGGTCGTTTTCGGCCCTGTTGACCGCGGCAACCGCGTTATTCATTTCTTCAAGCGGCGGCTTTGCGCAGCCTGTGAACAACGCCGTAGCCACAATAAAGGCTAAGAAACCATATTTCAACCGAATCATCGCTGTATCTCCTTCAAAACCAGTCTTTTGTATATAAAAATACTATTCTAATTATATAAAAATACATACATCATGTCAAATTGCCCTGGGACTGCGGGCGGTATGCTGCCGCGTAGCGGACTTTAAACCCGCTGGCGGGGGTAGCGGAATAACCGGCTACGCCGGTTATTCCCGGAGTTTGGCTCAACGCGAAGCGTTGAGCTCCGGAGTTTGCGCCGCGGCGCTTACCGCAAACTCCAGGCATTATCTGGTCTGCCGGATTGGGGGGTACTGGAAGACCCGCGCAACGGGGCTGGAAGTAGGGGGGCGCGGCGATGATGCGGCTATGTGCCGCGAGCGGCATGGAAATAGCGCCCCCCTTTTTAATGATCAGCGTTGCCCTAGCCGGGAACGGATACCGGCAGCCGGGAAAGCTACTTTGCGGCTTGATACGGCGGGGGCTTGAGCTTGCGCGTAGTATATTTCCTTTAGCGTATATAGCCAAAATAGGCCGTAAAATAGGTATTTAAGCCCGTTAGTTGACATAAAACGCTGTTATATTGTTATAATCTTTGTAGACTAATTATAGGCGGGTGTTTATGGGTGTCTCAATATATGGAAACCGCGAGCGGCTTTATCTTGATATTTATAAGAACGGACGGCGGACCTGGGAAGCGTCGCATTTGGCTTTGACGCATGACAAGACGCTGTTTACGGCCTGATTGGGGATGGGAAAGGCATGAAAAAGTCGGTTTTTAGGCCCGAAGAACTGGTGCCGGTGAATACGGTGGTTTCGCTTGACGCGCCGTTTGCCGATGAAAAAGACCTCGCCGAAGGGCCGTCGCCGGATGATCTTCTGCCGGTATTCGAAGGGCCGACGGCGGACGATTTACGGCGCGAGGCCGATCTGTTCAAGGCCCGTTGGGACGCCGAAAAGGAGTCCATGCTGAATTCGGCCCGCGCCGAGGCGGAAGTTATCGTTACGGACGCGAAAAAAACCGCTGTGGAAGAAGGTGAAAAGTTAAAAGCCACGCTGGGGGCGGCCAGGGCTGCCGCGCAGGCGGAGGCGGACACGATAATACGGGACGCGAATGCCAGGGCGGAACAGATCGAGGCGGAGGCGGCGGCCAGGCTGGAGGAGGCCTCAAAAACAGCCTCGGCGCAGGGCTTTGAACAGGGCCGCAGAGAGGGGTATGAGGCCGGCATGACGGAAGTGAAACGCCTGATCGCGCGGGCGCAGCTCATAATGGAACGTATCCAGGACAAGCGTCTTGAGGTGATAGAACAGGCGGAACAGGAGATCATCGATCTTGCGCTGCTCGTGGCGCGCAAGGTGGTCAAAGTCATATCGGAAAGTCAGAGGCAGGTTGTCGTTGAAAACATAAAGGCGGCGCTTGGAAAGGTAAAAGCAAGCGGAAAAGTCAACGTCAGGGTCAACCTTGCCGATCTTGAAACCGCGACGGAACATTTGGACGAATTCATCAAACTGATGGAAAGTTCCGGCAGCGTACACATTCTTGAAGATACATCGGTAGACGCGGGCGGCTGCTACATCGAAACGGATTTTGGCGAGGTGGACGCCCGTATCGCCGTACAGTTCGCCGAACTTGAATCAAAAATACTGGAGCTGTCACCGATCAAAAAAAGCTAGCAGTCTGGTGTACTTTTGCGCAGACTTGCAAAATCCCGGCTTATGGGTTGCTGCCGCAGCGCTATGCGCTACTGCCGCAGCGCTATGCGCTGCTTAGGCAGTTTGCAAGGTAAAAAATCGACTGCAAGCGATTTTTGAATATTTTAGGCGCAAAGCGCAACAAACGTTGCCCTAGGGAGAGGGCTGATTAAATAGGGCGGCGGATTGGGGGGTAGCGGAATACCGCGCTTGCGCGGGATGGAGCGCTGGGGGGCGCGTCGATGATGCGGCTATGTGCCGGTGACGGCATGGAAAACAGCGCCCCCCTTTTAATAATCAGCGTTGCCCTAGGGAGAGGGCTTGGCATGGAAAAATTGTTTGCCAAATACACGGAGGCCGTGGAGGTGGCCTGCACCGTAAAATGTGTGGGGCGCGTGTTTCGTGTACAGGGGCTGCTCGTGGAAAGTACCGGGCCGCAGGCTGTGGTTGGTGAAATATGCGGCATTGAGACGCAGGACGGGGAACTTTTGGCCGAGGTTATCGGGCTTAGCGGCTCTATGGTACAGCTTATGGTGTACGGCGCGACGGAGGGTATAGAGCTTGGGGCCAGGGTGGTGGCTTCGGGAAGCGGCCTTAAGATTCCATGCTCAGCCGGTATGTTGGGACGTATACTGGACGCGCTGGGCAGACCGGTAGACGGCAAGGGTAATTTTGCCATCGATCGCCGGAACCCCGCGGTACGCGAAGCGCCGCCCGCATTCTCGCGTCCTGTGATAAAGGACCGGCTTATCACAGGGATTCGCGTGATTGACGGGCTTCTTGCGGTGGGGAAGGGGCAGCGTATCGGTGTTTTTGCCGGCTCCGGCGTCGGAAAATCGACTTTTTTGGGCATGATTGCGGCAAGCAGCGAGGCGGAGGTGAACGTTATCGCGCTGATTGGCGAGCGGGGCAGGGAACTGAACGATTTTGTCGTCAACAGTCTGGGGGAGGAGGCTTTGAAACATTCCGTAATCATCGCCGCCACGGGTGACAAAAGCGCGCTTGAACGGCTGAAAGGCGCGTACACGGCCACCGCCATCGCCGAATATTTCCGCGATTTGGGTATGAACGTGATGCTGCTCTTCGATTCCGTAACACGTTTTGCCAGGGCGCAGCGTGAGATCGGGCTTTCACGCGGCGAGGCCGCGGCGCACCGTGGCTATCCGCCCAGCGTGTTTGATATGCTGCCCAAACTTCTTGAACGGGCCGGCACAAGCGAAAAGGGAACAATTACCGCATTTTACACGGTGCTTGTCGAAGGCGATGACATGGATGAGCCGGTTTCGGACAATGTACGCGCTACGTTGGACGCCCACATAGTGCTTTCCCGCCGGCTGGCCGCCCGCGGGCACTACCCCGCAGTCGATGTGTTGCAAAGCATATCCCGTCTTTCGGACGAAGTTTCGGAGGCCGCGACACGGGAAGCCGCCCGCGCTGTAAAACGGCTAATAGCGGACTATGCCGAGGCGGAGGATGTGATCAACGCGGGGGCCTACAAACAGGGCTCAAACCCTGATATAGACGCCGCCATCGCGAAACGTCCTGAAATCGAAAGCTTTTTGATTCAGGGTATCAACGACAGGACAGCGCTGGGCGAAACCCTCGCGCGGCTCGGCGGCATAGCCGGCATAGAAATACCGGCTTCCGAACAGACGGGGCAGGCGTTTTAGTCTCTTATGAAAAAATTCTCGTTCAGGCTGGAAAAAGTTCTTAAGCTGCGGCAACACGCGGAAAACGACGCGAAGGTGGAACTGGGACACGCCGTATCGTCTCTTTCGCGGATAGAAAACAAGCTGGACGCCGTTGCCGCCGCGCGGAAAAACGCCGGGGAACACCGTTTTTCAGGCGGAAATTCACTGCCGTATATGCATAGCTATGAAAATTACCTGCGGCGGCTGGAAACCGAAAAGGAACAACTGCTGAAAGAGGCCGCCGCCGCCGCCCTTGAGGCGGAAAGGGCACGTGAACTCTGGACGGAAGCGCGGGCCGGCCTTAAGGTGATGGAAAACCTGAAAGAAAAAAAGTACGAGGCTTACCGCAAAGAAAGCCGGCCTGACGGGTAGGCGCGGCGGGTTAAATAAGCCTCCGCGCGGCTTGCCGCGCGGTATCTTAAGCGTTGTATTAGTTTGAACGGAGGCTCGATCGGGTGCGGAAATTTATAATACCGTCTGGTTTAATACCAAATCTCTGTCGGCGTTGCATTACCTGAGCCGCGGGGTATTAAACCAGATATTGCAGAATAA
>JAITAE010000007.1 GCA_031284295.1 Spirochaetaceae bacterium | reverse complement strand
TTGCCGCGCGGTATCTTAAGCGTTGTATTAGTTTGAACGGAGGCTCGTTCTGTAAGGAAATTTATAATACCGTCTGGTTTAATACCAAATCTCTGTCGGCGTTGCATTACCTGAGCCGCGGCAAGCTGCGGGGTATTAAACCAGATATTGCAGAATAACATGACCGCAGGTCATGTTATTTTTGGGTTGTTTTTTGTTTGTCATTTAAATTCAGGTACTAAAATTGCTATTTTAGACTTAGCATTTTAATACGCAACGCGCCCGCGACGCGGGTGTAATGTACGCGGATATTTGACCGCGCAGCAAAATTATCTGGAGTACGCCGGGTGGCGTCGGAGGGAAAATGTTTGGACTTAAATCATCGGATATAGGGATAGATTTAGGTACCTGCAATACGCTTATTTATATACGCGGGAAAGGTATTGTTGTTGATGAACCTTCCGTTGTCGCGGTAGAGCGCGGTACAAAAAAGGTGATGGCTGTAGGTCACGAGGCCAAACGTATGCTTTGGAAAACGCCGGAAAACATAATAGCCATCCGGCCAATGAGGGATGGGGTGATTGCCGACCTTGAATCCACCGAAAAGATGATACGCTACTTTCTTTCTAAGGCGCTTCCGCGTCATTTTAATTTCATCAAGCCGCGTATGATAATAGGAATTCCCTCTTGTATAACGGAAGTTGAGCGCAGGGCCGTCGAGGAGTGCGCCTACAAAGGCGGGGCGAGGGACGTGATGGTGATCGAGGAGAGCCGCGCCGCCGCTATCGGGGCCAATATCCCGATATTTGAGCCGGCTGGACACATGATTTGCGATATAGGCGGCGGCACTACGGAAATATCCGTCATTTCGCTGGGCGGTATGGTGGTAAGCAACGCGATACGGCTGGGCGGCGATGAATTTGATGAAGCTATTGTCAAACATGTGCGTAACAGACATGGACTGATAATAGGCGAACATATGGCAGAGCGGCTTAAAATTGAAATAGGCAACGCTTTGCCGGATAAAACCATCGAAAAGGTAGAAATAAAAGGCGGCGATGCGGTCACGGGCCTGCCGCGGCGCCTAGAGATAGATTCGGTTGAAGTCAGCGACGCGCTGAAAGATCCCCTTACCCAGATAATCGACGAGGTAAAAAGAACCCTGGGCCAAACGCCGCCTGAGCTTGCGGCAGATATTGTGGATCAGGGCATAGTTATGACAGGAGGCGGGTCTCTGCTCAAGGGGCTGCCGAAGCTTATTTCAAGAGAGACCGGCGTACCGGCTATTCTTGCTGAAAACCCGCTTGAATGTGTGGCCCTGGGCGCCGGAAAATACTTTGAGAATGTCCGCGGTTTCGATATTTCCCGTAATATTTATGATAATATCAACAGATAATGGCACGAGGTAAACCCAGGCAAAAAAAGCGTATAAGCGCCGATGTTTATGTTTTTGCGACGCTTGCAATAGTTTCTTTTTCCCTGCTGCTGTTTTCCACAAGAAGTTTTGTAATCAACATAAAAGACACAGGCCTGTCAGTTTTTTCCGGCATACGCGGCGCGGTACATGTCGTTTCTTCCGCCGTTTCCAGGACGCTGCTTGCGGTAAACGAGTTGGTCACGCTAAGGCGCGAGTATGACGAACTTTTAAAGCGTATGACCCGGTACGAATACCTTGAGCGGAGCGCCGCCGAGATATACGCCGAAAATAACCGCCTGCGGGAACAGTTAAATTATTCAAAGAGTACCCAGTACAAACATATACCGGCTGAAATTTCCGGACGCGATCCGGACAATATTTTTTCGGCATTTGTGATCAACAAAGGAAAGACGCATGGGATCAAAAACAATATGCCGGTGATTGCGTTTCAAAACGGAATGCAGGCCCTGGTTGGAAAGGTGATACAAACCGCTCATTTGGAGAGTCTTGTGATGCCGTTGTACGATCAGCGCTGCTTTGTGTCGAGCCGTCTTGCCTATGAACGGTATGAGGGCATCGTGGAGGGACAGGGCAGCTCCGCCCTCCCGCTTCTGGTGCGGTCGCTTGCAAAAAGGGCACAGGAGGATATAAAGTCAGGCGATATCATCGTTACAAGTGGACTGGGCGGAGTGTACCCTTCCGGTATAATTATTGGCAGGGTGAACCGAATTCTGTTTCAGGAGTATGAAACTTACCTAGAGTTGGAAATTGAAAGCGCGATAGATTTTTCGCGGCTTGAATATGTTTTTGTTATTGAGAACAAGGCCGAATGACAAAAAAAATAATGTGGACAACCTTATTAATTACCGCCGCGGCAATCCTGCAATCGACGCTGCTGTCCCCATTATCCGTGTATTTCTATGCCAGGCCGGATATTGCGCTTGATATTCTGGTGTTCTCCGCCTACCTAAACGGGATGATGGCAGGCCAGCTTTCCGGCTTTTTTTCGGGCCTCTTTTTGGATTTTCTGTCCAGCGCGCCTTTGGGGCTGAACTTGTTTGTCCGTACCATTATAGGCGCGGCGGCGGGTATTTTGAACGGAAATTTTATGCTTGACAGGATATTACTGCCCGCAATTCTGAGCGCCAGCGCGACTATGCTAAAAGCCGGCCTGCTTTTCCTGCTAAACCTGCTGTTTGTCGGCGCTATCCCCTCCTACCGGTTCAATACGCCGGCACTTTGGGTGGAACTTGCGATGAACGCGCTGCTTGCCCCTTTAATATTTACCCTGTTAAAAAAACTGAACATTTTTGCGCAA
>JAITAE010000090.1 GCA_031284295.1 Spirochaetaceae bacterium | reverse complement strand
GTAGGAGTCGGAGCCGTCCCAGGGTAGCTATCGGAGCCGTGCCGGGGTAGTAGCCGGAGCCGTATCGGGGTAGCTAACGGAGCCGTATCGGGGTAGCTGCCGGAGCCGTGCCGGGGTAGGAGTCGGAGCCGTGTCGGGGTAGCTACCGGAGCCGTGCCGGGGTAGACATCGGAGCCGTCCTAGGGTAGGAGTCGGAGCCGTATCGGGGTAGGAGTCGGAACCGTCCCAGGGTAGACATCGGAGCCGTCCCAGGGTAGGAGTCGGAGCCGTATCGGGGTAGGAGTCGGAGCCGTCCCGGGGGTGGCGTATTGGCGGGAGGGGCGAGGCGGTGGCGGAGTGGGGGGTACTGGAAGACCCGCGCAGCGGGGCTGTACTTAGGGGGGCGCGGCGATGATGCGGCTATGTGAAGGTAACGGCATGGAAATAGCGCCCCCCTTTTTAATAATCAGCGTTGCCCTAGAGCCGTGTCAGGGTAGAGGTCGGAGCCGTGTCAGGGTAGCCGCCGCTTAACGTTTATGTTTGTACTGGCCGCCGTCCCTAAAGCTGATGCCCGCCGATGCGTTTGTCATAAGAATGGGCTGGTGGGTCGCGTCCAGCATATCGCGCCAAAGGCTCGATTCAGGATCAACATGGTTACGCCGTGAAACTGCCGCCTTGATCGGCAGATGTACAAATTCATTGTTCACAAGACCGATTACCACCTTTGTTTTTCCGGCCATCGCCGCGTGAACAGCCGCGTTGCCCAGCCGGTCGCAGTATATCGAATCTACCGGGACGGCGACCGCGGAACGTACCTGATAGCTGGGGTCTATGTACTTTAACGTTATCTCCATATCTATCGTCTTGAAATGTTCTTCTATTTTTTGCTTTAGGTACGGGCCCACGTCAGCCATTTTAAGGTTACCCGAAGCGTCCGTCCCGGAATTTTGGGCGAGTACATCCTGCAAAGCGCCCTCGGCAACAATGATAACAGCGTGTTTTCTGTTGCGCAGGCGGCGTTCAAGGTGCTCAAAAAATCCGTTAGGGCCGGCAAGGTCAAACGGAACCTCTGGAATCAGCACAAAGTTCACCTCGTGGCTTGCAAGCGCGGTATGCGCGGCGATAAAACCGGATTCCCGCCCCATCACCTTGACCAGTCCTATGCCGTTCGGCTGGGATTTAGCCTCCATGTGGGCGGAAGCGACCGCCTCTACCGCTTTCGAAACCGCCGTATCGAAGCCAAAAGACTTCTGTATGAACGAAAAGTCGTTGTCAACCGTCTTGGGGATACCGATGCAGGCTATTTTCAGGTGCCGCCGCTCAATTTCGTCCGCAATGTCAAGGCTGCCGCGCTGCGTGCCGTCCCCGCCTATCGTAAACAGTATGTTCAGGTTGAGCTGCTCTATCGCGTCCACTATCTTTGTTACCTCTTTGCCGCCTCCCCGCGATGTGCCAAGCACGGTACCGCCTATCTTGTGAATGTCATCGACAAAATCAAGGGTCAGTTCCTGCGTCGGATAGCTGTATTCCGGCAAAAACCCCTTGTAACCGTAGCTGATGCCGGTAATGCGCCTGACGCGGTAGTGGTACCACAGGCAGCGCACAATGGCGCGGATAACATCGTTGATACCGGGGCAAAGCCCGCCGCAGGTTACAATGCCCGCGTGAACGTGTTCCGGCATAAAATATATCATTTCGCGGGGGCCGGCCTTTTCAAGCACCATGCTCCGTTCAATGGCAGGCTGCTCACCCAACTTTACATCCGAATCAAAGCGAATAAGTTCATCATCGGAAACATAATTTGCTATAAAATCACCACGGTTCTTTGACATCGTGATCGGAGAGCGTATATTACGCGGCCCCAATTCCTCAACTGAAAAATCCAGTTTTTTTTCACTCATACAAACCTCCGGCACAATTTCCCCTTTCCTTTAATTATAGCGATTCCCGGCTTACGTCTCAAGGCGTCTGTAGTAGCGCGAGCGCCTATTCAACGGTAAACACAAGCTCGCGGGATTCCCCGCCGCAACGCACGGCAAGCGTATGCCTGCCCCGTTCAAGCGGCAGGAAAAACTTGAACGGACGCTGTACCACGCGCGGCGCTCCATCGTAAAAGACGCGCAGCTCGTCGGAAGCGCCGCCTATTACCTCGACGGGAATCGCTTCGCTTTCGCCGGCGGCAGAGGCAAAAAAGACAAAGCCGGCGCGCGGCGTAACGATCGCGAGTTCACTGCCTGAGTGTTCCACCATGCCTTCGCGCCTGGAAGATAGAAGCCAGCTTTGGTACTCTGCGGGGTAATGCGCCGTTATACGCCCGTTTTCTATACGGTGCCAGCCGCAGGGCGGCGGGGGAGAGGAGGGGCCGGTATACTCGTAGAACACCGTCATGCAGGCTTCCGTGGGCGAAAGTCCCGAAACGGCGCAGACCGGTCTTTTAACAAAGCCTTCCGGAGCCTCAAAGTCAAGGCTTGCGGACGGCGCGGAATTTTCATGGAGAAAGGTGAGGCTGTCGCGCGCTATCGCGGCGGGTATGGAACTGCCCGTCTTGCCGATTACGGTTTCGCCTGAAAAATTACCCATCCAGACCGCCCCGGTAAAACGGCGCGAGGCGGCAAGCGCGACTATGCTCTGGTACTGATTCGCGGTCCCGGTCTTTACAATCAGCGGAAAAGAGGCGCGAAAGTTCCGCGCCCGCCCAAACGCAAGGTAGCGCGCCTCGCTGTCCGACAAAAAATCGCATATCACACGCGCCGTATCGCGCGAAATCACGCTTTCAGCAGGAGGCGGTGTGTTTCCATCCATCCCGTCCCGCAGAATAAATTGAACGTTCAAAAGTTTTCCATCGTTGGGAAACACGCTAAAGGCTCTGGCCAGTTCGAGCAGACGCACAGGCGCGTTGCCGAGCGCAATACCAAGCCCCGCCGCTTCTAACCCTTCCTCGTCGCCAAGACTGTCAAAGCCAAGGGTGCGCAAAAAATCACCGTAATCCTTGACGCCGAGCCTGTACAGTAGCCGGACGGCGGGGATGTTCAAACTTGAGGCCAGCGCCTGCCTGAGCGGAGCGGGCCCGTTAAACCGGTTGTTGAAATTTTGCGGTATGTAAATTTCTTCGCTGCCAAAACTTACCGGGACATCGGCAAGCACGGTGTTAGGCGCAATCCCGCGTTCAAGCGCAAGCGCGTACAGAAAAGGTTTCATACTGCTGCCCGGCTGGTTCAGGGCTAGCACGCCGTCTATCTGCCCCCCGTTCCCGCCGGTAAAAGCGGCGCTGCCCACCCAGGCCAGCGTCTCTCCTGTCCTGTTATCCAGCACGACGGCCGCCCCCTGGTTTACCCGTTCCGCGCCGTAACGCTCGACATTTTCCGCGATAAGACCCTCGATGTAGCGCTGTAAATGTATATCAACGCTCAAGTACAGATCCGCCCTGCCGTAAGGCGGACCTGAGCCTTGGGCCAATCCCAAAACATGGCGTACTATATGGGGCGCTTCAAACGGATAATCGAAACGCCTTGCCTGTTCCACGGCAAAGTCCCAGTCGCCGTCCTTTATCGCGGTGAATGCCGGGAATTTTTTCCGGTGAGCGGAAGATGCTGAAAAGCGTTTTTGCAGAGCCTCCGCCGCTCTTTTACATTCCAGAGGCTTCTGAATCGGGTTGTAGGCGGCGGGACGGCGTGGTATCACGGCAAGGCAGAAAATCTGCGCCGGCGTGAGCGTGTCCGGCTCAGCCGAAAAGAAATTACGCGCCGCGGAGGCAAACCCTTCGGTTTGAAAACCGAAGGGCGTCGAATTGAGATACAGTTCCAGGATATCGCTTTTTGTAAGGCGCGTTTCGAGCCTGAGCGCGTTTAGCGCTTCGAAAATTTTCCGGCCCAGCCCGCCGCCCCGCTCCGCCGCGATTATCCGGGCAAGCTGCATAGTTATCGTGGACGCGCCGCTTACCCGCCGCCCGGCGGCAACATTTTGAAACGCGGCGCGGGCTACAGAAAACAGATCCACGCCCAAATGACGGTAAAAACGCTTGTCTTCCGCCGCGATAAAAACATCGGCGATACCGTCCCGCAATTCGCCGAGCGGAACATACTCCCGCCTGATTCCGTCGTGTACCGGAACTATTTGCAGCAGTATCCCGTTACGGTCGTACACCTGCGTACTGAAAGGCCGAGCCAAAAACGCATCCAGTTCAGGGTACGGCGACAGGCGAAGCGCCAAATACAAGGCAAGAAGCGGCGCAAAAATGATGCCCGCCCTAAAAGCTAAAGTTTTGAATGTAAACCTCATACACCTTTCCGCCGTCATTCACAATACAATGAAGAATGAGTCGTGAAAAGGATGCGCGAATAGTGAGAGCCGCAGGGTAAAGACGTATGTCCCGCTGGCGGGGCTGGCGGGGGGCGGGTAAATGTGATAGACTGTGGCATTATGACAGGGATGCCTAGCAGCCTGTTGCACTTGTAGGTTACTATAACTTTTTTCGTTGAAAAAAGTTATAGTAACCACGATTATCCGGCGTGCTTTCGCAGTTTGCAAGGTAAAAAATCGTCTAACCGGCAATTTTTGGAGGTTTTATGCACGAAGTGCAACGATCTGCTAGGATAAGCGTGATAATTTTGACGCATAACCGTCCGCGCTTTGTGCGGCGGGCCGTCAGGTCGATTCTGGAGCAGGATTTTGACGGTTATGAACTGATACTTATTGACAACGGCTCGACCGATGGCACAAACGGAGTCTGCAAGGATATAGCTTCCGAGAACAGCGCGATACGGTTTATACGGCGTGAGGACAGCGGTATCGGCGCCGGCAGAAATGCCGGGCTTGACGCGGCCCGCGGGGAATACATCGCGTTCATAGATGATGACGATTACGCATACCCCGATATGCTCTCGTTTTTGTATAAACTGGCGGAAACGCACGGGGCGGATATTTCGTTCTGCGGCTCCGACAAGGAAGCGGCGGATACAGGCGTCAAGCCTCAGTTTTCGTTCGACGAACTGTTAATACTGACACCGGAAGCCGCCGTCATTGAACTTTTGGAGCGCAGGCTGTTAAACCTGGCGACGCCGACAAAACTGTTCAAAAAGAAATTATTCGAAGCGGAACGCTTCAGGGAAGACCGCCGGTATGACGACATTTCCACCACATACAAACTGTTTGCTTCCGCGAACAGAATTGCGGGGCATGGGATACCGAAATACTGTTTTTACCGGCACGAAGGAAACAATTCAGGCTTTACCGACAACGACAAAAAACTTGTTCCGGCCCAGCTTGAGGAGTATTTTACCACCTACCGCGAGCGGACGGCCTGGCTTTTGGAAAAACTTCCGGCAATATCGGAGTATGTTCATTACAGTGAATGGTCGTTTCTGCTGTCAATGTACAGAAAAATAGTTTCAAACAATTTGACAAACTGTGAAGAGCAGCGCAGGTACTGCGATGCGTACCTGCGCGGGGCGGGTGAGCGCCACCTTGGCTCGCCGTGGATTAAACCGTTTGAATTCGATTACCTTAAACTGTACTACGAAACAGGGGGGTGGGGGGCTAAATAATGAGTCTTGAAAAACTAGGGAAGAAAATTTTGCTGGCAACGCCTTCCTGGGTAATGCCGGGTACCTACCTTGAAAACCTGCGTTTTTTAAGAGACAAGAACAGTATTGACGCGGTGGAGCTGCTTTTTTTTCTGTACGATGACGGTATAAGGACCGAGTTTTTGCGGGAACTGCCCGGTATTCGTGATTTTGCGAAACGCTTTGTATTTACGGCCCACCTTCCCGGCAGTTTGAAAGAGGAGCATGAAGAATTGGTCGGGACGCTGTCGCCGCTGGTAAAACATTTCATCGTTCACCCGGCGGCTGATGCCGAAGCCGAAGCGCGTTTTCTTGAAACATGGATGGCCCGCTACGGCAGACAGCGCTTTCTGCTGGAAAACACCAGTCCGGGACTGCTCGAGGCTCTGCTGGCCTGTTTTGACGGGGACGCGCCGCTCTGCATGGACACGGCGCACCTGCTTATGGAAGGCAGGAGCCCGGCGGAGTTTGCGCGGCGCTACGGAGGACAAATACGCGAGGTACATTTGAACGGCACGGGTGAAGGCGGCGGTGACAGCCACAAAGCGCCCCGGGCGGAAGACGGCTGGTTTTTGGAACTGACGCCATTTTTGCGGCAGTTTTCAGGCATAGTGAACCTTGAGCTTTTTTCGTGGGACGAGGTTCAGCGGGGCATTGACTGTCTGGAAGAAAATGTTTGACAGATTTTTATCTACGCTGAGTCTTGTTTCGCGTTTTCCGGTGAAGGCGCGGTTCAAGTTTGACGCAAGCCGCATGGACTTTTACCTGCCTATAACGGGACTTTTTCCGGCCGTACTGGGGTTTGCCGTCTATTTTGCGGCGCTATGGCTCAGCGGGCTAAAACTCTTTGCCGTGGCCGCCGGCATATTTGTTCAATACTTGGGTTTCAACCTGTTTCACCTGGACGGTTTGGCGGACACGGCGGACGCCTTTCTCGGCTCGCAGAGCCGGGAAAGGCGTTTTGCCATCCTGAAAGATTCCAGAGTCGGCGTATACGGCCTTTTCGCCGGGATTTCCGCGCCGGCCTTTAAGCTTTTGCTGCTTTACGGCATCCTGGGCGGCGGAAACGGCCTAACAACATATACGGATCTGCTCGTATTCATATACCCGGTAAGCGGAAGATTCGGCGCGGCGCTGATCCCCTGTATCACGCCGCCGGCAAAACCGGAAGGGCTTGGCGCATTGGCGTCCGGGTCCCGCGTCCGGCGCGTTCTTGCCGGTACGCTCGCCGCGCTGCTGGCAGGATGGGCCCTCATCTTTGCGGCGGCCTCAGCCTCCGCGGAAACGGCGGACATTTGGAAGGCCTTTATCATCATTCCGTACTTTGCCTTGCCATTGCTTGCCGGCCTCGTTTCCGCCGTATTCTACGCTCACGTTTACAGAAAGGCGCTGGGCGGTTATTCAGGCGACGCGCTGGGCGCGGCGATAGAAACAGGCGAGACAATTTTCCTCCTGCTTGCGGCGGTGGCCTTCAACATATTAGGCGGCGCGGAAGCTTGGGCTGCTCATTCATTCAGTTCTTGGTATAATCCGGTATAATCAGGCCGCCGGGTATTGGCGGCATAGAACATTGAGGTTTTGGGGTATATTCCCTGTAGGAGGCTTTTGTTGAGGTACGCGCATATTACCCTGTATGTAAAAAATTTGGAAAAGTCCCTGGCATTTTACCAGGGTGTGTTGGGGCTGCCGGTAACGCGCCGGGTACCCGGCGAACGGGGCCCTGTTTTTCTGGGAGAATCGGGCGAACCAAA
>JAITAE010000180.1 GCA_031284295.1 Spirochaetaceae bacterium | reverse complement strand
ACTGGGGAATAAAAAGCTGCGCCGCGTCAACCGTGAACAGGCAGATAAAACCGCCGATATAACTGAAACGGTATTTATAAAAAAACGGCTTTAGGGTTTTGAATTCCCTCAGAATACCGCCATCCGCTTTTGGTTTTTTCATATTTAACTTTATTTAACTTTTTAGGGAAGTTTTTTTATTTCGGTTCTGAGAGTTACGATCCAGCTGTCGTACTTCTTTTTTACATCCTCAGCCTCGTCGCGCTCGTTAAATATAAGGTGTATCCTACGGAGCGCACTCAGGAAATTTGCCGCCTTCCATACATCCTCGTTGCTTTTTGTAGCAAGCATATACCTTGAATGAAACCTGTCCGCCACGCCGGACAGCATTTTTTTTACAAAGTACGTGTGGTGCAGAAGTGGTTCATAATCGGTAGAAGAAGGATCGTTGTTTAACTGCGCCTTTTTCAAGTCAAGCAAATTCTTTGTTACCGCGGCGCAGTGTCCTTCCATATCGACAAAAACCCATCTCCATTTCGAATTATCTCCGTAAGCCATTTTCAACAATGAAATTGAAAGTCCAAGTTTTTTTACAAGCTGATAGCGCTGCTCCGCATCAACCGCCGCCAATTCCGAAAGGGCCTCCTCGTAGTCAGAAAACGGCGCGTCAACCTTTCCTGTAACAATGTTTTGCAGGTATATCAGCGCTTTGGAAACAGATTTTTTTGCCTCACCAAGGGCTTCCTCATCTTTTGTATTCAATACCGCCTGCGCGATCCCGTTAAGTACCAGATAATTTGACGCGGCGTCAAGCATCAGTTCCGCCAGAGAAAACAATTTCGGCGCCGCTGTCGAAGGGTCGGCGCGGCACTCCGCCATCACAACGCCCTCTCTTTTTAACATTTCTTTTATATTCGTATCAAACAGCATGATCTTTCTTTGATAATGCTGCTGCTTTTCGGTGTTGTTACTCTTTACCACGATTTTTTACTCCATACTTGTCCAACAATTCGCAGGCGTGCGCAAGCGCCGTTTCTCCCCTGTCGCCGGAAAGCATTCTTGCAATCTCGCTGCGCCGCTCACCGCCTGAAAGCTGATTCACGGACGTTATAGTCCTGCCACCTGCCTCAAGCTTTTCCACCCTAAAATGATTATCCGCCCTGCACGCGATAACGGCAAGATGTGTAACGCAAAAAATCTGCTTTATCCCGCCTATTTTTTGCAAATATTCGCCTACCGCGATTGCCGCCTCACCGCCTATACCTGTGTCAATCTCGTCAAAGATCAGCGTTTCGACACCGTCAACCCATGTTGACGGGGCCGCCGGCGCCACCGCCCCGGCGGTGGCGCCTTCTACGGTAAGCGCGGTCTTTATCGCCAGCATAACGCGGGAAAGTTCCCCGCCCGAAGCGACAAGCCGCAGTTCACGGGCACTTTCCCCCTTGTTAGCGGCTATCAGGAATTCCACATCGTCCGCGCCCCAAGGCCCGCAGACAAGATTCGCCTGCCCGCCCGGAATGGGACCCTTGGGCGCAAGGTTTACCGCAAAAACAGCGCCCGGCATACCGAGGCTGCCCAGAATTCCGCTTATCCGTCCGGCTAGTTTGTCCGACGCGGCGCGGCGTTTGGCGCTGAGAGCCGCCGCCCGCTTCGCTATCTCCCGTTCCAGCGCCGCTATCTCCGCCCGCTGCCGCTCGCGGTTCTCTTCCGAAGCGGAAAGCGCCTCGATCCCGGCGGCGGCCTCGTTACGGTACGCGAGTATCGCGTCCTCAATATTTTTTGCGCTGCCGTCACTGCCAAAGTCTAAGCCGTCATTCTTGACGCCGTCACTTTTGACGCCGTCATTCTTGACGCCGCTGCCTTTACCGGCGTATTTCTTTTTGAGCCGGTGGATCAGCGCCAGGCGTTCCTCCACTTCCTCCCGACGTGCGGGATCAAACGTTAGCTGCCCGCGGTATGAGCGCAGTTCGGCGGACAGGTCTTCGGCCTCGTAGTAGAGGGCCGTCAAACGCTGCTGAATACCGGAAAGGCTTGAATCTAGGGCGGCGGCGGCATCTATACCGGAACACGCCCTGCGTGAAAGGTTCAAAACTGATACGTCCTCGTCAAAAAGCGCCGCCGCGGCGGCTTCGATGCCGCCGGAAAGCTTTTCAAACGCGGCAAGACGGGTGGATTCGGCCTCCAGTTCGCGGCTTTCCCCGCTTTTCAGGCGGGCTTTGTCGATTTCATCAATGGAAAACGTTAAAAGCTCTATCCGCGCATCCCTATCCCGCTCCGAAACAAGCGAATTTTCAAGGTTTTTGCGTTTTTCAGCAAGTTCCATAAATACATGGTTGAACGCTATGGCCTCATCCTCAAGACCGGCGAAACGGTCAAGACAGCGCCGGTGCTTGTCTTTATGCAGCAGGGACTGATGGGCGTGCTGACCGTGCAGGTCGAACATGAAGGCCATGAATTCGGCAAGTTCTCCCCGCGTAACGGGCGCGTCACGTATCCAGATAGAGCCGCGCCCGGACGCTTTTATGCCGCGCCGCACGGTAAGAGTTCCGTCCTCCGCCTCGACACCGTGAGCCGCTAGCCAGTCCAGAGCGTCCCTGTTCCGCCTGTTTACCGAAATCACGGCGGACACGGAAGCCTCGTCCGCGCCGGAGCGTATCACCGTTGTCTCAGCCTTTGCGCCGAGCAGAAAACTCAAAGCTCCCACTATGATGGACTTGCCCGCCCCGGTCTCACCGGTAAATATCGATAGCCCCCCGTCAAACGAAATCGTCAGGTTTTCGATCAGCGCGTAGTTCCGTATCGAAAGCTCTTCAAGCATCGCGTCCTCCGGCGGCGTAGATACCGGAAGCGTTAACGCCGACAGCCCCGGCAAGTTTACCGTGCAGCGCCTTGTAAAACGCGGCGCGATCGCAGGCCACGAGCCGCGCTTTGTTGCCGCTCCGCCTTATCACGACAAGATCGCCAGGCTCAAGCGCTTCCGTTACCTGTCCGTCTATCGTAAGCAGCACGCCGCTCCGCTGTTCCGTACCTATCTTTATGGTAACCGGACGTTCCGCCGGCAGCACGATGGGTCGGTACATCATCGCGAAGGGGCAGACCGGGTTCAGTATCACCGCCTCAATCTCCGGGTCTATTATGGGCCCGCCGGCGGACGAACTGTAGGCGGTGGAACCTGTCGGCGTTGCCGCGATCAGGCCGTCTGAACGGTAACTACCGATATGTGTGTCTTCCGTCCAGGCGTCAAGCCGTATCGTCTTTGCTATACCGGACGCGGAAATCACCGCGTCATTCAGGCATGACAGCGCAAAAACCGCGCCGCCGCCGCGTTCTACCTTGACATCAAGCATCAAGCGCTCGGAAACCGCCAGTTTTCCTTCCGTCCATCTTGAGAAAACATCGAACCATTGAGAGGGGTGAACAGAAGCGATGAAACCGAGCGTCCCCAGGTTGAGCGGAATTATCGGCGTCCCGAAAGCGGCTATCGTCCGCGCCGCGAACAGCACCGTCCCATCCCCGCCCAGACTGAACGCGACATCAAAACCATCCACAATGGCATCCGCGTCGTTGAATGAATGGAAGGCGACCGTACAGCCCTTCCCTCCGAGCGCCTCGCGTATCTCAGAAGCAAGTGCTATAGAGGCGGGTTTTTGCGTGTTTATGATAAGCAGAACCTTCACGACTCACCTTCGCTCAAGCGGATACCCATATCTAAATTATAACCGGAAAAACGGGAAAGCCGCCAGTGGCTTTCATAAGGCGCTGGGGG
>JAITAE010000119.1 GCA_031284295.1 Spirochaetaceae bacterium | reverse complement strand
CGCCAACTATGCCGTCGCGTCATCGCTGCTCTAAGGAGCAAGCTCACTTCACAACACAAAACAGCGTTTAAGCTGTTTTGCCTAAGTTTTGCACGTTGATCTCCCATCCTGCTTAACCCGATAAGGAAAGGCAGGCGAGGTATTAAACCAGATATTGCGAATGAACCTCCCATCCTGAGGGCGAAGATTTTAAACTTGGCGCATGGAAAATTAAAGCGGATTTTGACGGCGAATGGAATTACCCGCTTGCCGTGCGGAGGCTCATTTAGTGAGGTTGTTCCAAAATTCCGGGGGCCGGGGGCATAAGGCCCCCGGCGGGGGCCTTACGGGGGAAAGGCCGCTCCAAAGGCGCAGCCTTTGGCCCGGTAGAAGTGAGTTACACGGCAGTCGAAGCCTCCACCAGCCCCTGTAATGGGGTGGTAGTCGCGGACAAAAGGTCCGATGGACCTTGGCCCGGACGCGGGGGGCGGCGGCCCCCTCTTTACTTGTATAAGGCGGGTTTTGGAACATGCTCACAGGAGGCATATTGTGTTGGGAAAAAGAAACATACTGTATTTATTTATGGCCGTAAACATAAGCCTCTCGGCGCAGACATACACGGCCGTTTCACTGGACAGCCATATTTACAATATTCTGGAGCAGGCCGAGATGCGCGGACTATGCCCGCCGCTCAGCGGAGTTAAACCGTATACCCGCTTTTATATTTTATCCGCTATCAACACGATTTTGTCTTCCGAAAATAAAAGCGCCGCACTCAATATTACTGAAAAAACTATTTTGGAAAATTACAGAGATAATTTTGGCAGGCCCGCCTCCGGCTTAAACAAGCAAAAAGGATATTTTTATACTGAAACAAATACCGGCAAAAATGACACCCGGCTTTCGGCGTATGCCGGCGCAAGCGCCGTTGTAGAGTTGTCGGACGGCGTGTATCTGCCTTCAAACGACAATTATTTTGGAAATGACTTATGGGTCAGCCTTTTTATAAAAGGAGATATCGGCAGACGTTTTTCGTATAACTTTTCGGCGGCGGGAGGCCTTGTAAAATCCCCACGCAAAACACTCGGTAAATATAATACATACTATGAATATTTTGTTGACGATGATGAATATAAAAATTTATTGATTAACAGTTACAGTCAGCCTTTGGCATATTTTCCGTACACATATCAAAAAAAATGGGATGGGTCCGTTTATTTTTTGGATAATCTGTATGATTTTGATCCGTGGCCCAACAGTATGGCGGGGGTGTACAACCTAAAATCTGAAATCGGCGGAGTATTTCTTGACAGTAAAATTAAATGGCGTTTCGGACGTTTGGAGCATGAATGGGGTAATTCGTCATTAGGCAGCAGTCTTTCCATGAACCTGCAGGCGCGGCCTTTTCTTGGAGCGGAAGCCTCGTTTACCCCGCTTGACTGGTTTGGCATTTCTTCGCTTACCGGCATATTGGAATACTATAACGATAACGGAATAAAAGTATCCGCCATGACGAACCAGAACGCTTTCTCAATTTCCATGCTGGAATTTAAATACAAAAATTACTTTTATTTCGACCTTGGTGAAGCGGTTGTTTGGACAAAACGTTTTGAGCTTGGGTATATATCTCCGATTACAAATCATATTTTTTATCAAAACAATATTGGCGATTTTGATAATATGTCAATGTTTTTTAACCTCAAGGGGCAGTATCCTGGATTGGGCAAAATATGGTTCTCTCTTTTTTGGGACGAGGCCTATTGGCTAAAGGAAGCGTTTGAATTGGACAGGACGATGATTTCAACACAGGCCGGTACAGTAATCTATCTGCCGGTACTGGCTTTTTCTTCAATAAAATTAACGTATACAAAGATAGAGCCCTATTGTTATACGCATAACCGTAACTTTGTACCCGGATATACCCAGCCTATGGAAACGGCTTATACGAATAACGGAGTGGGGATAGGCTATTATCTGCCGCCCAATTCGGACGAGCTGCTGCTGCGTTTTGAAACGATGGCGGGACGCGCACTTGGTATTCATTTTCAATACCAGATGATTCGCCACGGCGCGGACTTCGGACCAAACGCCGTTGACGGAAGCTCCTATCTTTCGGAACTTGACCCCAACGGACGGAATGAAAAGAAGGAGTTAAAAAAATATTTCCTGCATGACGGCGCTTACCAGTGGTTTCATGTGCTGAAAGCCGGCGCGGAGTATACGTTGGGTAACCCGTCTGTCAAAGTTTACGGCGAGGCGGGAGTCGTTTTTTCGTACTTCACAAACATTGATGACGGAAAAGCGAATCAGGGGGAATCGCTGCCGTACCGTATCGTTGATGAAGAGCCGTACTTCAAATCAACGGCCGTTATCATGACAATCGGAATAAAACTGTTCCCGGATATATAGCCGTTCCGTCACGAGGTCTGACCACGATGTCCGCGGCGCGGGACGACAAGGGCGGCGGCAGTGAGGAATGATGAATGATGAATGAAAAGTGAAGATTGTTAATCCGTGTAATCCGTGGACGATTTACAAGACTCTTTTGAAGAGTGAAACCACATTGTATTAAGAATCTATCTGAACCTGGTAAATCGCGGGGACGACTCCCTGCCGCCTGGCGGCGGCCTGGTCCAGGCAAATTGACAGGGAAGGGGGAATGGGGTATCGTTTGACAGTACGAGAGATTAGCTCATCTGGATAGAGCGTCAGCCTCCGGAGCTGAAGGCGGCAGGTTCGAGTCCTGTATCTCTCAATGTAAACGGGATAATGGGGGCAGTAATGATATTATCGGAGTTGGGCGCGCCTGTAGGTGAATTGAAAAAGCGAATAGTGGAAACATGGGGGCGTCTTTGAACGGTCCGCGCTGGGACAAAAGATAACGGAACTGGAAAAGTGTACGGCTGAGGGTGATTTTTGGAACGACAGCGCGTCCGCGGAAAAGGTGATGGCGGAGTTAAAGGCGCTGAAAAACCGTTATGAGCCGTGGAAGACGCTTGCTTTAGAGATAGATGATCTTTCGACACTGTGGGATTTGGCAATGGAGGCGAAAGACGAATCGCAAGCGGCCGAGATTGAAGCGGCGCTGGCCGCGTTAAGCGCAAAATACGAAAAACAAAACATATTTGAACTGATGCCGGGCGAAGTTGACGGGTCGGGGTGCTTTTTGAGTGTCCATTCCGGGGCGGGCGGGACAGAAGCCTGCGACTGGACATCCAAGCTTTACCGAATGTATCTGCGCTGGGCCGAAAGGCAGGGCTTTTCCGTTGAGGAGGAAGACCGCTTGGAGGCGGAGGGGGGGATAAAGAGCGCGACAGCCAGGATTGGAGGCTCTTACGCCTTTGGCAGGCTGAAAGGGGAAAGCGGCGTTCACCGGCTGGTGCGTATATCGCCGTTTGACGCAAACTCGCGGCGTCATACATCATTTGCCTCGGTTTATGTGTTCCCCGTACTGGACGATTCCATCGAGGTGGATGTGCGCCCGGAAGACCTGCGTGTGGACACATACCGTTCAGGGGGCGCGGGCGGCCAGCATATCAACAAAACGGACAGCGCTGTCCGCTTTACACACCTGCCCACCGGCATCGTTGTGGCCTGTCAGAGCGAGCGGAGTCAGACTATGAACCGCGCGACGGCGATGAGTATGCTGCGCGCCCGCCTGTACGAACATTACCGGCAGGAAAAAGAGAAGGAAAACGAACGTTTCGCGCAGGAAAAGAAGGACATTTCCTGGGGCAACCAGATACGTTCTTATGTTTTTCAGCCGTACACGCTTGTAAAGGATTACCGCACAAAGGCTGAGACCGGGAACATCCAGGCTGTTATGGACGGGGACATAGACCTGTTTATCAACGGCTACCTAAAATACGCGTGGAGGGGCGCGGCAGCGCAATGAAGCGCGTTTTATCATGTTTTTTGGCCATTGTCATGCATGGCGCGGCCTTTTTTGCCTTTGCGAAAGGCGCAAAAGAGGAGCCCGCCGCGCCAATCAACGATACCTGGACACTTTGTGTTACGCGGTTTGACGTAAGCGGGATGCCTCCGGCCCGCGCCGTTATGGGGCAGATGGTCGCGCGTTACCTTGTAGAAGATATGCGCACGGCGGTATCGCGTCTATGGTCTTATGAGGAAGCTGAATATTACAACACGTCGGCGCGTCTAAAGGCCGAAAGCATAGCGGCAAAAAAACTCAGCGCAAAGCTGGCGGAACGGGACAAACTTATTTTTACCGGCAACTCCAGTTATAAATACAAGCAGGATATAAAAAAATTAGACAAGGAGATAGCAGCGCTGCGTGTTGAGTTTGCGAAATCCGGGGCGAACACGCCGCCGCTATCCCTGCTGCCCGCCGTAAAACTTACCGAAGGAAACCTGACAAATGACTTTCCCGCGCCGCCGGACGCGGGAAAGGAATACTATTTTTGTACGGGGCAGAAGGCGGACGCCTTTCTTACAGGCAAGGTAACATGGTACTTTGACAGGCTTTATGTAGAAATAGCGCTTTGGAACATATACTCGCGGAAGGTAACTTACACGGACAGCGCGGCTTTTTCACCCGACACGATAAAAGAAGGCTCGGTTGAGCTTGGCGACAGGCTTGCTGATTATATTTCAGGCTTCCTGCCGGCATGGATCAAAGTCAAGGCAAACCCGGCCAACACAATTATCATTGTTGATGATTATGTCGCCGGCAAAGGCGAAACGGAACTTATGGACTTTACACCCGGCACGGTCTCCGTCACCGCGTTTGCCGAGGACTACTTAACCATTACGACGAATGTAGACCTTGTTGAGGGGCAGCGGACGGACGTGTCCATCAACCTTGTCCCGGTACCGGTTGATGAGTTCGATGTGCGTCTCAAAGACGATTCACCGCCTGACCACCGGCCGTCCGGCGCTAATACCGGGGAAGCCGCTAGTACCATGGAAGCCGCCAATGCCGGGGAAGCCGCTAATACCGTGGAAGCCGCTAATGCCGGGGAAGCCGCTAGTGCCGGGGAAGTCGCTAATGCCGAGGAAGCCGTGTACGATGGGGCTGCCGTGTACGATGGAGCGTTATATGTGGGCAGGACCCCGTTGAGGCTGAAAGGACAAGCCGGTCAGCGGAAAAACTTGAATGCCGAAACGGCTGACGGTAAGGTTGCCCAGACTGTCTTTACCGTATCAAAAGACCCAATTGTTTTCGATCCAAAGACGCCGCCTCCGGAAGACCGGACAGCGGTCGCGCGAAAGAAGTTTTACTCGGCTTACGGACGTTTCTGGATAGCGCTGCCCTTGTTCGTACTTGGCATCGGCCTGAACAACACGATAACGGCGGCGTACAACAGTACCGGCGATCCTAAGCTAAAACAGCAGCGCGATGTGGCTTACTGGGGCGCGATGGGCCTTGGCATAGTTATGGGCGCTTGCCTGGCCGAAACTTTTTACCGCATAGGCCGCTACGTGTGGGAGGCCAACAGGGAAGCCAGTCCCCTGGTCAAGAAAACGCCGGAACCTGAGGCGGCGCCTGTTGCGGCGGACACGGCGGCGGGTACGGATACCCCCATCATCCCCGCCGCCGGGGGTGATGGCGACAATGGGAGCGGTGAGGACGGTGCCCCGGAACCGCGCTCGTAGAATTGAAGAACACCAGCGGGTTTAAAGCCTCATTCCTCCCTCCTCCCTCCTCCCTCGGACCGTAGGTCTGCCCTCACTTCTTGGCGATTGGGCTTGAATTTCCAACGCGGGAACGGACATTATTCATTAGCTGCTTTCCCAAAACTTCAGTTTTTGGGAAAGGCTCATCATTCATTATTTTAGAGGAGGAATCGTATGGCAGACTGGTACCCCACTTCAAGGGACGAACAACTGCATTTGGTAAAAACCTGGAACACGGTTTTCGCGGTCAAAGGCCAGGGCTGGGGCATCCCGCAGGCCTGCATGACCCAACTGGTAAGCGACGAAAGCGCCGCGCAAACTATCCTGGACAAAGTAAAAAGCGGGGAACGCACCCC
>JAITAE010000022.1 GCA_031284295.1 Spirochaetaceae bacterium | reverse complement strand
GGATGTATGCCACGGTATCTGCGTTTCGCATTTTTTCCAATTACAGTAACGGCAAAACGGTATTGGTTTACACAAAAAATCAAATATTTGATCCATACTTTCCACCGCGTAAATGTCAATAGAGTCGGCTTCCGAAACAATCAGATTTTTATTAAAGTATTTGTTAAAAATGTGTATAGGAGGTATTACACAACAGGTACACAATCTTCCATTCAACAGGTTTACGCAACCATTGGAGTAAAAACAAAGCCTGAATGATTCTTTAATACTTTGTTTTCCTGTCAAATCTAACGGCATATAATTTGTAGTTTTTGTAATTAAATCCGTTTCGCCTTCATAAATAATTTCTACGCCGTATTTTTCCGCGGTTTTTTCTATTGTTTCGTAATCAATGTTAATCGGATATTTAGTTATAGATATGGTAACGTTATTCTTTTTACAATTAAGCCAGAAAGCCTCGCCCATTTTAGGCAGCAGCAGTGCGTTCGTTATAAATCCAATCCCCCCCCCCCCCCATACTTGAGTTATTAAAACATTCCCGCGCCACATCAAAAAACGCGGTAATTTGAGGGTGCAGCAGCGGTTCCCCGCCGCTGAATCCGATCCTTGATATTTTTTCCCCGCCCAACTGGAACAACCTCAAACAGTCTTTTTTGAATGTTTCAACTGGGTAAAAAAATTCTTCCGCTACCGGTGATAGCTGATTACAACAGGCGCAGTTCAGGTTACAATGATCCGTAAGTTTTACAAAAAAATCCAGCTCAGTTCGTTTTTTTAGCCGTTTAAATGAAGCTGCGTACTGGTTGATTAAGCGCAGTTGTTTATAAAGTTTTCCTGAAGGCGGAAAAATTTTTTCTAGTACCTGCGCGACAGCAGTTTGAAAAAGCATATAATACCCCTTTACCATTTGTATTTGTTCAAAATCCACATTTTGAACAAATACAGTATTACAATTGCAGCGCCGCCTGTCAATGGGTCGCTATGCCCATGAAAAAATCCGCCCAAAGGCATAAGTTTTTGTAAGACAAGAAATTAGGGTTACGCATTGGCAGCATTGGACTTGTTCAAGAACCTTATGGCTCTCTCACAAGTCGAAGTAAATGCTGTTTTGTAAGGCTATTAGCCTTTTAAGCTGCGAGACAACCAACCGGGTTATCGAACAAGTCTATTATGTCCATTCGGAAATTTGCCTGCCGGACGTATGCCACGGTATCTGTGTTTCGCATTTTTCCCAATTACAGTAACGGCAGAATGGTATTGGTTTACACAAAAAATCAAATATTTGATCCATGCTTTCCACCGCGTAAATGTCAATGGAATCGGCTTCAGAAACAATCAGATTTTTATTAAAGTATTTGTTAAAAATGTGTACGCTCGGTATTAGACTACAGGTATATAATCTTCCGTTAGATAGAGTTATACACTTATTGGCCCCAAAACAAAGCCTGAATTCCTTTTTAATATTTTGTTTTCCTGTTAAATCCAGTGGCATATAATTTGTTGTTTTGGTAACTAAATTCGTATCATCCTGGTAAATAATTTTTACATCATATTTTTTCGCGGTTTTTTCTATTGCCACACAATCTATATTTATTGGATATTTAGTTATAGATATATCAACTTTATTTTTTTTACAATTAAGCCAGAAAGCCTCGCCCATTTTAGGCAGCAACAGTGCGTTTGTTATAAGAGATACCCCCCCCCCCCCAATGCCTAAGTTGTTAAAACATTCCCGCGCCGTATCGAAAAAAGCGGTGATCTGAGGGTGCAGCAACGGTTCCCCACCAGCTAATGTGATTTTAGATATTTTTTCCCCATCCAGTTGGAACAACCTTAAACAGTCTTTTTTGAATGTTTCAACAGAATAAAAAACCTCGTCTGATACCGGTGAAAATACGCTGCAACAGGCGCAGTTCAGGTTGCAGTGATCGGTTATATTGATCCCAAATTCGAGTTGCCGCCATTTTTTTAGCCGTTTAAATGAAGACACATACTGGTTGATTAAGCGCAGTTGTTTGAAAAGCTTTCCTGAAGGCGGGAAAATTTTTTTTAATGCCTGCGCGACAGCAGTTTGAAAAAGCATATAATACCCCTTACCATTTGTATTTGTTCAAAATCCACATTTTTGAACAGATTCAGTATTACAATTGTAGCGCCGCCCGTCAATGGGTATGACGGGAAGCGTATCGCGGGATACTATCAGAGAATGCCGCCGGCGCGATCCGCGCTCACTTGATCACGATGTTTACGAGCTTGTCCGGCACGATGATCACTTTGACGACAGTCTTGCCTTCAAGCCATTTTTGCGTAACGGGCGAGGTGAAAGCCGTTTTTTCAAGCGCTTCTTTGGCGGTTCCGGCGGCGGCGGTGAATTTGTCGCGTATCTTGCCGTTTATTTGAACGACTATCGTAAGCTCGTCATCAGTGGCGAGCGCCTCGTCAAAGGCCGGCCACGCTGCCTTTGAAACGGAGCCGCTATGTCCCAGCCGTTCCCACAGTTCCTCGCCCAGGTGTGGGGCATACGCGGCAAGCATGATGACAAGCGGCTCCCAAAGGGAGGCTGGAACGGCGGGCAGCTTGGCCAGTTCGCCTGAGTAAACCATCATTTGGCTGATGGCCGTGTTGAAATTTAATGAAGCGGTGTCCGCGCTCACTTTTTTGACCGTTTTGTGCAACAGCCGCGTGATTTCCCGCGAAATCGCGGCTTCCCCGCCTGATTTGACAGCTTTTTCGTGGATGCCCCAGACGCGGTCAAGGAAGCGCGTTACGCCGACCAGCCCCGCCGTCATCCACGGCTTGCTCACTTCCAGCGGCCCCATGAACATTTCGTACACGCGCATGGCGTCCGCGCCGTACTTAGCAATTATGTCGTCCGGGTTTATCACGTTGCCCCCGCTCTTGCTCATCTTTTGGTTGTCTTCTCCGAGTATCATGCCCTGGTTCACGAGCCGCTGAAACGGCTCCGGCGTGTTTACCAGACCGAGATCGAACAGAACCTTGTGCCAAAAACGGCTGTACAACAGGTGGAGTACGGCGTGTTCCGTGCCGCCCACGTACAGGTCCACCGGCGCCCAGTAATCTATCTTGTCCCGCCCGGCGAAAGCCGTATCGTTACGCGGGTCCAGGTAGCGGAGGTAGTACCAGCAGGAACCCGCCCATTGCGGCATCGTGTTTGTCTCACGTTTGGCTGGGCCGCCGCAGCGGGGGCAGCTTGTATTGACCCAATCCTCTATTTTTGAGAGCGGCGATTCGCCTGTGCCGCTAGGTTCGTAGGACTTTACGTCCGGCAGGCGGAGAGGCAGGCTTGTTTCAGGCAGCGGGACTATGCCGCATTTTTCGCAATGTACAAGCGGTATGGGCTCGCCCCAGTAACGCTGCCGGCTGAACACCCAGTCCCGCAGCTTGTAGTTTACCGCCTTCTTTCCAAGCCCGCGTTCCTCCAGCCACGCGGTAACCGCGGCCTTGGCCTCCGCCGTAGGCAGCCCGTCAAACGCCCCAGAGTTCACGCAATAACCGTCAGCTACAGTGCAGGTTTCAGGCGTGGCGTTAAGGTCGAGCGCGCCGGGGGGCGTTACGGGGGGCTTGCCCCCCGTTGAGGGGGGTGCGGCGCAACCGTGTGCGCCGCAGGGGGGAGGCTTCCCCCCCTCCACAACTTTAACTATTGGCAGATTGAAGGTCTTGGCGAAGTCCCAGTCGCGCTCGTCGTGCGCCGGAACCGCCATTATCGCCCCCGTGCCGTAGGAAATCAGCACATAATCCGCTATCCAGACGGGAATTTTGGCGTTGTTGACGGGATTTACCGCGTAAGCGCCTGTGAAAACGCCGGTTTTTTCTTTCGCGAGTCCTGAGCGTTCCAGATCGCTCTTTTTCGCGGCGTTATCGATGTACTCTTTTACGGCGGAAAGCTGCCCGGCGCTCGTGATTTTCGCGGCAAGCGGATGTTCGGGGGCAAGCACCATATAAGTCGCGCCGGACAGGGTGTCGGGGCGGGTCGTGTATATCACGAGTTTGTCGTCCGCGCCGCCTATGCCGAATGTAACTTCCGCGCCTTCGCTGCGGCCTATCCAGTTGCGCTGCATCAGCTTTACCGGCTCGGGCCAGTCAAGTCCGTCGAGATCGGCCAGCAGGCGCTCGGCGTAAGCGGTAATGCGGAGTATCCATTGGCGGATTCGGCGGCGCGTTACCTTTGTATGGCAGCGTTCACACTCGCCGTCCTTCACTTCCTCGTTGGCAAGGCCCGTCTTGCAGGACGGGCACCAGTTTATCGGGCTTTCCGCCTCGTAAGCCAGCCCTTTTTCGAACAGTTTAAGGAATATCCACTGTGTCCAGCGATAGTATTCGGGGCTTGAGGTGTCTACTTCGCGTTCCCAATCGTATGAGAAGCCGAGCTTTTTTATCTGCTCGCGGAAATGCCCGATGTTGTCCGCCGTTGTTTTTGCCGGATGCCGGCCTGTCTTTATCGCGTAGTTTTCCGCGGGGAGGCCGAACGCGTCAAAGCCCATCGGGTGCAGCACGGAGCAGCCTGCAGCGCGGAGGTAGCGGCAGTATATATCCGTGGCGGTGTACCCTTCCGGGTGGCCGACGTGCAGGCCCTGCGACGAGGGGTACGGAAACATATCGAGTATGTAGCGGCGTTTTTCTTTGGGTACAGACGGGTCTTCCACAGCGCGGAAGGTTTTGTTGGTTTCCCAATACCTCTGCCATTTAGGCTCTATCGTTTCAAATGGATACTTTGGCATGACGGTTCCTTATGCTTTGTGTCATTTTGTTTCTACAATCGTAAACCAACATTGAAT
>JAITAE010000012.1 GCA_031284295.1 Spirochaetaceae bacterium | reverse complement strand
CCGGCGATCTTGACGCGGGTACCCAGCACGATGATGACGCCGCCTGGCGTGAGCTGTTCGTCGGTTGTGCCGCTTACCACGTCCCGCACTTCGGCGATGTAGGCCCCGCTCTCCGCGACACCCTCGATCTCCACCGTGATGTGGTTGATCGCCTCGCGCAGGGCCTGCCGCTTGCGGAACGTGAAGTCAATGGGGTTCTTCTCCTTGTCCGCCTTGGCGTCCGCGTGGTTGGCTCAACGCGAAGCGTTGAGCTCCGGAGTTTGCGCCGCAAGCCTGCGGCTTGCTTACCGCAAACTCCAGCCGGTGTTGGGGGGGTGGCGGGCAGGCCGCTGATTGGGGGGTGAATAACCGGCTGCGCCGGTTATTTCCGGAGTTTGCGCCGCGGCGCTACGCGCCGCTTACCGCAAACTCCAGGCGGGGTTGGTGGGGCGACGGTCAGGCCGCTGATTGGGGGGTAGCGGAAGACCCGCGTAGCGGGGCTGTAGCGAGGGGGGCGCGGCGAGAAGGCGGCTATGTGCCGCCTGCGGCATGGAAATAGCGCCCCCCTTTGTATTAAGAATCATTGTGAACATAGCAAATAGCACGGACAACAACTGACGTACCTGCGGACTTTAAACCCACTGGTGGGCGGCATGCTACCGCGGAGCGGATTTAAAACCCACTGGTGGGGCGGACTTTAAAGCCGCTGGCGGCCTGGTGGGTGGCGGCCTGCCTGCGAAATTTTCTCTATGAGCGTGTGAAAGTAGCTTGTGTCCGTATATTTTTTTTGTTTGCGCAGCAAGTGGCGTTTGGCAATTTCTTCCGTGTACCCGCTCAACGGGTATACCTGAAAACCTGTATACCCCGCTTCGTAATGCGTTACCAGCGGCAATAACTCGGCTTCCTCGATCGTAACGCGGTGCGGCGGGGCGGCCTCTTTCTTTATACTTACCCGCATCATGCCACCCAGAAGACGAGGGGGCTCGTTCTGCGCCGACAGGAAGTTACCCAGCGAAAAAAAACACACCATCGGGGCGGCCGCTTCGCGCGGCAGCGCGCGAAGCGGCTGTAATACGTGCGGGTGATGTCCTATCACAAGGTCAACATTGTGCTCCGCCAGAAAGCGGGCAAGCTCCTGCTGCCGGCTGCTCGGCGTGTGCTCGTACTCGTTGCCCCAGTGCATGGAAACCACCAGAAAATCGCAGAGCGGACGCAGCGCGTCAATCTCTTTTGCCATAATTTCAGTGTCAATAAGCGACACCAGAAACGGTTTGCTTTTCGGCAGCGGAATACCGTTTGTGCCGTAAGTGTACGCAAGAAAGCCGGCTTTAATGTTGTTTTTTTCGATAATATTTTTTGCGACATCGCGGCGGCGCTCTTCCGAACGGTTCAGCCCCAGCATCAGTACGCCTTTTTGTTTATCCCAAAAATCAATTACCTCGAGTACGGCATTCTCGCCCTTGTCCATCGCGTGATTTGTCGCGTGGTTGACCACATCGAATCCAAGATCGACAATTGTCTTGCCTATATCTTTCGGCCCGTTAAACAGCGGATACCCTGAATATCCAAAATCTTTTCCGGCTATCAGCGTTTCCTGGTTTATAAAAGCAATGTCGGCCTCTTTTATGAGCGGCGCGGTCTCGGTATAGTATTTACCAAAATTAAATACATCTTCGGTTTCGGTTTTTGCGTTGTTTATTAATTCAATGTGTATAAGGTTATCGCCCACCGCAACCAACGTAATCCTGTAATCTTCCGGCAAAACCTCGACGGGCGGAGCGGGCAGCTCCCGCACAGGAGGAGGGGGAGGGGGTTGTGGCGGCGGCTCTTTCCTGCTTGTCGCGCAGGAAATGCTTAACAGTAATGCTGAAAGAATAAGCCAATGTTTCAGTTTGTGCATAATTTTTGTTTTGCCCGGAATCAATTATGAATCGCGCGGCGTTTCTTCCCATTCGGCTTCGATGCCGCGCTGTTCAAATTCCTCAATGTGCGGAAGGGAAGCGCAGCTTTTCCTGTGGATAATTATCCCCCTCCCGCGCGATACATAACCAACGATTTCATCGGGCGGGCCGGGCTTGCAGCATTTTGCAAAACGGAACAGCATATTTTTTTCATGCTGCACCAGTACGCGGGAAGGCGCGGCGCGCAGCCTGCCGGACGCGGCAGGCTGCGCCTCCCTGCTATGCCGCTCATGTTCTTCCTGCCTCCTTTTTGCCGCCATCTGCTTTTCGTGCTGAACGGCTTCGTCATTCAACGTAAGCCACGCGCGTATTTTGCTTCTGGCCTTCGATGTTTTAACGATACGTTCCCATTTACCGTGCGGATGCGCGTTCTGCGCCGTGATAATCTCAACGATCTGGGTGTTTTGCAGCGGCCTGCTCAACGGAACCAGCACGCCGTCCGCTTTCGCGGCATGGCAATGGTCGCCTATCGCGGTGTGTATGCCGTAGGCAAAATCTATCGGCGTGGCGCCCTGCGGAAGTTCCATCACCTTTCCCTGCGGCGTAAAAACAAAAATCGAATCCTTTAGGACTTCTTTTTTTATTTCTTCCAATGTTGAATCGTCAAAGCTCTTTGATATATTCATCAGCCTGTTGACCAGGGGCAGGTCGCTTTTATCGACAAGTTCCGCGCTCATACCCTTCTTGTAAAGCCAGTGCGAAGCGTAGCCGTACTCCGCCGTGCGGTGCATATAGAATGTCCGTATCTGTATTTCAAGCATATTGCCGCTTGCCGCGCTGCCCCGCGCCGTATCATCAAAGGCCAGCGCGGTTGTATGCAGGCTTTGATAGCCGTTTGATTTCGGCATCGCTATGTAATCTTTGAAACGTCCGCTGACCGGTTTCCATAAAGTGTGAATCATACCGAGCAGCGCGTAGCAGTCTTCGACACTGCCGCAAAGTACCCGCAGCCCGAAAAGATCGTACAGGTCTCCCGCCTCCTTGTTGCGTTTCCTCATCTTTTGGTATATCGAATAAAAATGTTTTGCGCGGCTTTCAACTTCAATTTTTATTCCGCGTTTTTGCGCCTCTTCGTACACGCGCGATTTTACAAATTCCAGAAAATGTTCACGTTCATTATGTTTTAACGCGACAATGCCGCTTATCTGCCGGTAGGCGTCAGGATAGAGGCAGCCGAAACATAGGTCTTCGATCTCGTCCTTCAGCCACGATATGCCGATACGGTTTGCAAGCGGCGCGTAAATATCAAGACATTCCTGCGCGATGCCTTTGCGCTTATCCTCAGCCATATCCTCTATTGTCCGCATGGTTTGTAATTTTTCGGCAAGGCATATAAATATTACGCGGATATCTTCGATCAGGGCAAACAGCATCTTTCTGATTTTTTCCGCTTCCGCTATCGAGTTTTCCGTTGCGGAAAGCTTCAAAACCCTTTCGGCGCCTTCGATCAAAGCCGCCGCGCCCTTGCCGAAATCCCCGGCGATGCGTTTTTTGTCTTCGTCATTTTTGATGGAGTCAATGAGCAGCGCGGCGATTACGCATTCCTCATCAAGCCCCATCCCGCTTACAATCGCCGCAATCTCCCTGCCGCGCGGATTAGTTCCCCGCGTCAGGGCCTTCTCAATACGGGCGCTTTCCGGGAACCTTTTTGTCAATGCGCCGTCAGCCGCCCGCATACTTCTTCCACATCGGCCCGGCGGCCAAAGGCGGAAAAGCGGATAAACGTTTCCCCCGCCGGGCCAAAGCCTGAGCCGGGCGTCGTTACAACATGGTACTTTTCAAGAAGTTCGGCGAATACGTCCCAGCTATCGCGTCCCGGAAAACGCGCCCAGATGTAAGGCGAATTGTCCCCGCCTATGCAGCCTATGTTCAATGTTTTCAGCGCCCCGCGTATCAGACGGGCGTTCCCCAGGTAAAAATCCGTCAGTTCCCGGACCTCCCGCCGCCCCTCCTCATCCAGCGCCGCTATTCCGCCGTACTGCGCGATGTTCGACGCCCCGTTGAATACCGTCGCCGTCAGCCGCGACCAGTCGGCGTTCACGCTCCCGCCGCCTGAAAAAACCAAGTCCCGGGGAACCACGCTCCAGCCAAGCCGCACGCCGGTAAAGCCGGCGGATTTTGAGAATGAGTTCACTTCAATGGCGCATTTCCGCGCGCCGTCAAGCTCGTAAATCGTCTTTGGCAGCGCGGCGTCCCTTATGTACTCCGAGTAAGCCGCATCGTACACAATGATGGAGCCTGTCCTCAGCGCCGCCGAAACCAACGCGGCAAGCTGCGGCTTTGTCGCAACCGCGCCGGTCGGATTGTTGGGCGAACAAAAGTATATGATGCTGCCATCCTCAATCCTGGAAAGATCCGGGAAGTAATTGTTTTCCGGCGTACAGGGCAGATACTTTACGCCGCCATAGCCCCCTCCCCCGCAGTCCCCGTCTTCGCAGCCTGAAAAACTGTTTTCGCGCCCGGCAGCCCCCGCCACAACGGAGCCGTCAACATAAACAGGATACGACGGGTCCTGCACGGCGGCCTTCGCCTCCGGGCCAAACAGTGTTTGCAGCCGCCCTATGTCGCATTTGGATCCATCGCTTATGAATACTTCCTCCGGCCCGAACGCGCCGTTATAGTTCACCCGCGAAATAGCTTCGCGCAGTTCAATAAGTCCTTCGTCCGCGTAGCCGGAATATGTTTCGGCCCGCCCCAGCCGCCGCGCCCCCCCGACAAGAGCGGCGCATATATGCGGCGGTATGGGTTCCGTAGTGTTCCCCACCCCCATGCTTATTATCTTTGCTTCAGGATGCCGCGCGGCAAATTCCCGCCTGCGCCTGGAAATTTCAGGAAACAAATAACCGGCCTTTAGCCGCCCTATATTGGGATTTCTTTTGACCATAATCAAGGGTAAATTTCCCGCCTCTATCCGTCAACCCCGCCGCCGCCAGGCCGCCAGCGGCTTTAAAGTCCGCTCCGCGCCCACCAGTGGGTTTAAAGTCCGCTACGCGGTAGCATACCGCCAGCCCCACCAGTGGGGTTTTAAATACGCGGGTATGTCAGTTGTTGTCCTTGCTGTTTTCTAGGTCTTCAATGATTCATAATATGAAGGGGGGCGCTATTTCCATGCCGTGACCGGCACAAGGGGCATCATCGACGCGCCCCCCTACGGGCGCACACGGTTGCGCCCAACCCCCCAATCCGCCACCGCCTCAGCCTCCCGCCAACACCGCCGCCCCCAGGGATTCAACTTCAATTCCCAGGGATTCAAGTTCAATTTAAAGGGTTTCAAGCCCCCGCGCCGGTTGGAATTCCCTTGCGGGACGCCGCCAGCCTTCACTGCCCCGGCAGACCAGATAACGGAATAACCGGCGTAGCCGGTTATTCCGCCGCCCCAGCCCGATAGCGGCGCGCGAAACATTGAGCGCGTTTAGGCGAAAAAGCGACCGGCTGTGGCGCTGGAGCAGGCCGCTGTTTAGAATAAGTTTTTAGCGCCGTCCTCTCTCAAAGACAACTCCCGGACGACCCCCCAGCCGTCTACCGGCAGCCACTACTCACTACTCACTGCTCACTACTGCCCCTCCCGCCAACACCGGAAATAACCGGCGTAGCCGGTTATTCAGCGGCTATAATTCCTTGTAAAAAAAAGCTAACGCCTATATACTTTTTACCGGAGGCATCACCTGATTACAATTCATTTGGACGAAAACGAAGACCTGATAGACATACGCCTTGACAACGTATTCAAGGCCGTGTTTACAAGGGGAACCCCCGAATC
>JAITAE010000270.1 GCA_031284295.1 Spirochaetaceae bacterium | reverse complement strand
GCATGGCTTCATTCCAAAGCGAACTATAGTCTGTGACATTGGTCATTTTTTAACCTTAATCATCATAAATTAACAAGTTATCCACAAGTAAATAACGGGCGCATATACTTTAGACCTCTATTTGGTATAAATATGCAAAAACCGTGCGTATTTAAATAAACGTAAATCTATATCAGATAATAACTTACAGGTCACTTACGCATAATTTACAAGAACTTTCCCCTATATACCGGTAAAAGACCAGTATCACTTCAATTATTCCCACATGTTATCCACAAGCTGTGTGGAATTAAGTCAAGCGGTTTTTGAATTTGCCCTAGTTTAACCTGGTCATAGAGGGTTTTACAAGTACCCGTAGTACTTGTATCAATCCTGATTACAGACGCACTGTACCTTTGTACGCAAAGCCAAATTCAGCCGAAATTTACTAAGCCGAAACTAGTATCCTCCTTTTGGTGGCTTATGTTCAAGAGGGTGCTGCGGCCCGCCGCTGGAAGGATGCTTGCCGTGTTATTTCCTGGATACCTCCTTTTTTGGCCACATCCCGCCTTGTCCAAAGGCCGTTAAAAATATACTATCGTGAAAAGAATGGATGGTAAACAAACTGTTTTGGTAGTGGACGATGAGGTAAAGATAAGGGGCCTTTTAAAATCGTACCTTGAAAAAAACGGCTACGCCGTCCTCTGCGCCGGAAGCGGCAGGGAAGGGATGGAAATATTTGAAAGGAACGCCGTTTCGCTGATACTGCTGGACCTGATGCTGCCTGACTTTTCCGGTGAAGAATTCTGTAGCAGAGTCCGGCGGATGTCCGGCATCCCCATCATCATGATAACAGCCAAGGTTGATGAAGAAAGCGTAATCCGCGGGCTTAACCTTGGAGCGGACGACTATGTTACCAAACCATTCAGCCCCCGGCAGCTTGTGGCACGGGTCGCCGCAGCCCTGCGGCGGGGCGGTGGAACGGCGGACGCGGGCGGAGTGGCGGCTGACGCCTGCTTGAGCTACGAAGATTTGCTTGTCGATACCGAAAAGCGTACCGTAAGCCTAGGCGGAAAGACGGTAGCGCTTACCCGCGATGAGTACAAGATACTTGTCCTATTGATGTCGCGGCAGGCAAAAATCTTTACCCGTGACGAAATACTGGACGCCGTTAAAGGCGAGGATTATTACGGTTTTGACCGGTCAATAGACAGTCACATAAAGAGGCTGCGCGCAAAGATCGAAGATGACCCACGGTCTCCCCGTTACATCGTCACTGTGTACGGTATGGGCTACCGTTTCGGTTCCGTATGACGGCTGTAGGCGGCAAAACGCGAATGGAGCGGAAGGAGGCGGGGCGGCGCGGCTTTACGATCAGCCTGCAAAACCGGCTGACGCTCAGCTATACCCTGTTTATAGGCGCCGCCCTTACGTTGCTGGCGCTGGCGATAAACCGCTTTACCGGCCTAACCTTTAACGAATTGATAAAAGAAAACATCAACGAAAGAAACCTGGAAATAGTCCGGTCAATAAGCGAGCTTTACAACCCGCTGGCGCGGGATTTTGACCGCCCCGGCGTGGAGACGGTGGGGATGCTCTTTGTTCACGAAGGTTATATCGTCAGCGTGGAGGATGGCGGCGGGCTGCCGGTCTGGGACGCCCGTTCCTGCGACATGCAGCAGTGCAGGGAGGTAATAAGCGGCATAACCGTAAGGATGGAACGGCAATTCCGCGTGAACGGCGGGATGCGCAGGCAGGTGTACCCGATTCAATACTATGGCCAACATGTAGGAGCGGTAATCATAGAAAGTTACGGCCCATACTTCTACAGCGAAACGGAGACAAAATTCTTAAAGTCGGTAAACCGCCTGCTTCTGGCGGCGGGTATCATGCTCAGCCTGCTATGCGTGGCCGTTTCCACCGCGTTGTCCCGCGCGATAGCCCGCCCTGTCAACAGGGCGGGCGAGGCGGCCCGCGAAATAGCCTACGTCCATTCCGGCGGCGTGGGCCTGCAAGTCCCGGAAATCCGAATACCGGAACGGTACAGAACGCGGGAACTGGCGGAACTCTCCTCTTCTATCAATCGCCTGGCGTCGGAACTAGAAGAAGCTGAACGCCGTCAAAAACAGCTTGTCTCTGATATAGCGCACGAACTACGCACCCCGCTTACTTGCCTGCAAGGGAACATCGAAGCGATGATAGACGGCGTATACGAGGCAAACCGCGAGCATCTGCAAAGCTGCCACGAAGAAACCATACGCCTGGCCAACCTTGTACACGATCTGGCTACGCTCAACAGTCTGGAGTGGGAAAACATCACCCTCAACAAAACGGACTTTGACCTTGCAAGACTGCTACAGGCGGCGGTGGAACAATTCAGGCCCGCCGCCGTCGAAAAAGGCGTGGAGATACACCTAGACCTGCGTGAAAGCCCTGTCAATGCGGATTACGACCGGATAAAACAGGTATTTATTAACCTGCTGTCCAACGCGGTAAAGTACACGGACTCAGGCCGCATAAGCGTCGGCATATCGGAATTATCAGGATGCCCGGAAGTGGGAGAAAGCCGCGGCAACTTAGCTGCCGGTCCCCCGCTGCCAGCCGGCTCAACATTGCATCGTGCTTCCCATTCCCCCAGTAGTTCCTCCTCGAAAGCCCCGCCCCGCCTCCGCTGGGAAGTTACCGTCGCGGACACCGGAATCGGCATACCGGGAAACGAACTTGTCCGCATTTTTGAACGGCTCTACCGCACGGACAAGTCCCGCAACCGTAGCACCGGCGGCGCGGGAATCGGCCTCGCGGTAGCGGCCGCGATAGTTCGGGCGCACGGCGGTACGGTAAGTGCGGAAAGTCCAAACGGCGCGTCCGGCGACTCAGGGAGCGTGTTCCGGGTACGCCTGTAGGCTGCTGTCAATGAACCTCCTCGCCGCAGAGCGGCGGGGCATTAAACCCCCACTGCGAATAAATTTATCCCATAGTGAGGTTTTGAAGGTGGGAATGATACAGGGGCAGGCCTCGTGGCGGAAGACTTCTCAAGGCTGGCAACGGGTTTAGCGGCCGTGTTTTTGCGCA
>JAITAE010000234.1 GCA_031284295.1 Spirochaetaceae bacterium | reverse complement strand
CGCCTTATGGCGCGGGAAACACCCATGCCTGGCATGGGTGAACATCTTTTTTGGAGGACTCTATGAGAAAGAAATTGGGTCTATTTTGGTTTGCCGCCGCCTTGCTCGGCGCGGCATTGATTTTCAGCGGATGCGAAACGGAAGCGGACACCGAGACTATTACGGTTACGAAAGGCCTGGCGGTGGATGTTCCCAGTCTGCAAAAGCTGCTCGACACGGAGGGCGTAAACTATGTTGAGTTCGTTGGCAATCTTGAGATCGGCGGCACTGATTCGCTTGTCATTCCCGCCGGAAAAACAGTTAAGGTGGATGGCGGCGTTACGGTCGCAAGCGGCGGCGTACTGGCCGTAGTGGGTACATTGAACCTTCCGGAGGCCGGGACGATTACCAACAGCGGCGTTGTCATCGGCAGTCAGGCCTTCCTTGATAGTACCGTGGTAGGCGGTTTAAAAGCGCTGCCCGTGAATGACCTGCCTACAGAGGAGGAAGCTGCGGGCATCGTCGGCGGCATTACAGCGGTTAAAGACCTCACGCTTGGCGCGGCTGACCAGATACCGGCGGGCCTGAAGGTTTACGTGTACGGCACGCTGACAGTGACCAGTACTTCGGCAGCGCCTACCAATATGGGCGCGAAAGTCTATGCTATCGGGTATGTGGTGATTGAGGACACCGTCACGGCTCTGGCGGCCAACACCACGGTTGACGTATCCGGTGCCATCCTGAACAGCACCGGGAATGTAACGGTAACGCTGCCCGCTAGCGCAACCCTTAGAGGGATAGACACGGGCGAGGCGAAACTCACCATTGGCGGAGCGGAGACATCGCTTACCATTGGCGACCTTAACGGTAATGTGGCGCTTCCCTCAACCCTGGGGGTGGTAAGAGTATCCGGCGGTACAGGCAAGGTAACGACGGCGGCGGCAGCCATCACCGGCGGCGCGGCCTCATTCGGAAACACGGGAGACATTAGTTTCACCAGTACATCGGCGATAACCATCACCCCCGCGGCCCGCTTCGCTGGCGCGACATCCTTCGGCGGGGCGGTAACGTTCTCCGCCACGGCGGACTTCATCAGAGCGGCCTCCTTCACCGGCAATGCCTCCTTCGGAGCCGCGGCCTCCATCAGTGGCGACGCCACCTTCGGTGGGACGGCAACGTTCGACACCACGGCATACTTCGCCGGGACGGTGGTCTTCGTCGAAGATGTAACGCTGACAGCCGGTACCGCAACCTTCCGCAATACCGCCTTCTTTGCGAACGGGAAGAAAATCACACTGACGGCCGCTACCAGCATCATCACGCTGGGACGGTACGCGGGCCTGGCGGTCGGGACGCCTGCCGACGATGTTCCCGACGTGTATAACACGGTCATCAGGAACAGCGGCGATGACGACGTGACGCTGATACCCGCCGAAAACACCGTTCTAACCTTCGCTACCGGCAAGGGCATTACACAGAGCGCCAGCACCACCAACGCCCACGGCATCACGATTAGCGGCGGCGACGCGGCCTTGATTCCGGGCTCGACCTACACGGTAGCGAGCGCGTCCGGCGCTGTCGGCACACTGACGATAACCGACGGCGCGACACTCACGTTAGCAGCGGGCGTTTTGGGGACGGAGGACCCGGACGGCGACCTCGCCGCCACTGAGTCCGGGCTCGTGCTGACCGGCGCGGCCAGCACAAACGGCGCGACGCTCACAGCCACGGGCGGCCTGATAGCCGGCGCGACCACAATCACCGGCGATTGGCAGGCGGTAGGCTCAGGCGCGGTTACAATCGCGTCTTCCTGCACGTCTGCTTCCAGCATCACCGGCATCGCCTTTACCGCCGTCGCTAACGGAAGCGGCGTCATCACCCAGGCGGCGGTCGAGGGCAACAACCTGACCATCGGGGAGGATACCGAGATAGCGCTGGGCGGAACTGAGGCTGCGGCAGGTGGTGCAATCGTGCTGAAAGGTGCTACGTCTGACGGCGCTAAGCTTACGCTTGCCGCAGATACTGCCAAAATAGTGGGCGAATCCGGCCTTACCGATGATGCTACTTTACTCGAGACACTCAATTTGGCGTTTGGTTCTGACATAACTGGAAAAACGACTACATCCGATAAAAATCTTGGCGAGTTTATCGGTGCGACGGGAGATGATAATACGATTATAGCCAATACTGCCGATGACGTTACCATCGATTCTGAATTAGTAATTTCTAGCTAACCGCTAACGCCCACCGGCGGTGTTCATAGCCGGTAAAAGGCGGGGCGTATGCCCCGCCTATCAAAACAAAAGCCCTCCGGCGGTAGCCGGAGGGCTTTTGCGTCCACTCGCTCTCAAAGACAAGCAGACAGCCTACCCACTTACAACCTGCCCCCACCAACACCGCCAGGAGTTTGCGGCGCAAACTCCGGAAATAACCGGCGCAGCCGGTTATTCCGCCGCAAGCTCTCTCCCAGAGACATTCATATCCTATAATCTTCCGGCGACATGGCGGTGATAAAATCGCCTACACGTTTGGGTATGATCTTGCTGAAAATTTCGGCGGGCGTGCCGTAGGCTACCACTTCGCCGCCGTCAAGAAACGCGATAAAGTCCGCCACTTCCCTGGCAAAAATTAGGTTGTGAGTTACGATTATCATGGTGTTGTTTTCCTGAACCAGCGTCCGAATCACTTTAAGGACTTCCCGCTCAAGCTCAGGATCAAGGGCGCTGGTCGGTTCATCAAAAAGCAGCACGTCCGGCCTCATGCCAAGCGCCCGCGCTATCGCCGCCCGCTGCTGCTGGCCGCCTGAAAGGGTGGAAGGGTAGCTGTCCTTTTTGTCCGACATTTCAACTTTTTCAAGCAAGGCAAGGGCAAAGTCCCGCGCCTCATTTGGATTCTCTTTTTTTACGAGTACCGGCCCTTCCATGATGTTTTCAAGCACCGTTTTATGTGGGAAAAGCTGAAAATTCTGGAATACCATACCGGTATGCCGTCTGAGTGCCAGAATCTCCTGCTGACGGACAAAATGGGATTTACCTAGCGGCGGGTGGTTTTCGTTCTTTTCAAAACGAATCTCTTTGCCGGCCACCCGGAGAACCCCTTCATCGGGGATTTCAAGCAGGTTGACGCAGCGCAGCATCGTCGATTTTCCCGCGCCGGAAGGGCCGATAAGCACGGTAGTCTTTCCCCCTGGAGCGTGGAAATTGATATTCCGCAGTACAGGCAGCAACCCGTGCGGCCCCTGCCTGAAACTCTTTTTTACGCCGCAAAGATGTACCATATCAGCGTCCCTTTGACAGGGCCTTTTCCATCTTTCCTTGCAGAATCGTAAGAATGGTGGAGAAGGCAAGATAGATAAGCGCGGCCAGGCAGTACAGCAGCATGGGTTCGTATGTACGGGCCGCGATACGCTGGGTTGTCTGAAACATTTCCGCAATGGTGATATTTGCCGCCAGGGATGTATCCTTCACAAGGCTGATAAAGGTATTGCTCAACGGAGGCAGGGCTATCGCAAAACTCTGCGGCGCTACGATGCGCCGCAGAGCCTGCCATTTGGTCATGCTGAGCGAATAGGCCGCTTCCCACTGCCCTTTCTGTATAGCCAGGATGGAAGCCCGTATCGATTCGGAACAGTATGCCCCGACATTCAGCGAAAAAGCCGCTATCGCCGAGGTAATCGCCCCTAGTTTAATCCCCATGCCGGGAAGTCCGAAAAACACGATGTAGAGCTGAACCAAAAGGGGCGTTCCCCTGAATACCCAGACATAGCAGGAAGCTATCTTTTGCAGCGCCTTTATCTTTGAAAGACGCATGGCCGCGGTGATAGATGCGATTACCAGACCCACGCCGAAAGACGCAACCGTCATGGGCATGGTGAGCAGCAGCCCCGCCTTCAGCATGGGCCAAAATGCTTCACTTACTATCCTTATGAGCCGCGACCAGTCCATCATCTATTTTTAACTACCGTTTTGACACATCAAGGTTTAGGTATTTCAGAGACAGCCTTGTCAGCGTCCCGTCGGCGGAAAGTTCTGCCAGGGCCTTGTCGATGGCCTCGCGCAATTCTTTTTGGTTTTTCGCGAGAATCACCGCGCTTTCGGTAACATCCGTGGAAGTGGCTACAATCTTTGTGGGAGTTTCGGGATGTTCCTTCAGGTAGTCGGCAAAAGTTACATCGTCGTTGATCGTTGCGTCGGCCCTCCTGTCGATAACCAGTTGTACCGATTCGTTGAACCCGTCGGTCCCGATTATCTTCGCGCCGTAACGTTCGGCAAGCTGGGCCCAGTTGCTCGTAATGGTCTGGGCCGAGGACTTTCCGTTCAAATCATCAAAGGATTTAATGCTGTCGTTATTGTTTCTCACAATCACCACCCCGTGGGTATAGGTGTAGGGAACGCTGAAATCGTACTTCTCCTTCCGCGCCGCGGTAATTCCCACCTGGTTAATTACAACATCCCAAAGGCCGGAATCGAGCCCGATAACCAGCGAATCCCATTTGGACTCGATGAATCGCGGCTTTACGCCGAGCTTAGCCGCGATGGCTTCCGCCACTTCCACATCGTAGCCGGCCAGCTTGTTGCTTGCGGCGTCATGGTATGTGTAGGGCGGATAGGTCCCCTCAATACCGATAGCCAGTTCCCCGGCGGTCTTTACCCGCTCAAGCGAATTGACGGAACTCTCTTTTTTTGCGCTGGCAAAGGCGGAAACCGCCGCCAACGTAAAAACCAACCCAACAACAATCAGTTTTTTCATAAAAAACCTCCAAACATTTTGGCGACCCAGCCTGAACTTTCCATACTCCGCAAAACCCCTGTTTTGCGGAGCAGCCGGCTTGACGCCTGTATTTGCCGCGGACGCCGGTCAACGACCGGATGTACGTCCGCATAGTGCCTGATCCATTACGCGGCCTCAAGCGCCCTTTCCAAATCTGACAGCAGATCTTCTATATCCTCAATGCCGACGGAAAGACGCAGCAGGCCGTCTTCTATACCCGCTTTTTTCCTAAATTCCGGGGGAAAGGATTCGTGAGTCTGGCTTGCCGGATGGCACACGAGCGATTCAACACTGCCCAGACTCACCGCAAAGTCAAAAAGCGAAAGCGCTCCGATAAAGCGCGCTGGGTCGCAGCCGTCCCGCAGAATGAAGGACAGCACGGCGCCGAATCCACGGCTCTGCGATTCCTGGATACGGCGGCTTTCCTCGTCTACCGAAGGGTAGAAGACTCGTTTGACTTTTGGATGAACACGAAGCATATCCACAACGGCGGCGGCGTTGGCGCACTGCCTGTCCATCCTGAGGGCGAGGGTCTTTATACTCCTTTCAAGCTGATACGAATCCGCCGGACTCAGGGGATTCCCCAACGTATTCTGAAGCAGCCTTACCCTTTCGGCCTTTTTCCCGTCGTTGAGCGCGAGCGCCCCGGCAAGAATATCAGAATGGCCCGAATAGTACTTGGTAGCGGAATACACGACTATATCCGCACCCAGGCCGAGCGGTTTTTGCAGGTAGGCCGACATGAATGTGTTGTCCACAATCAGCGCGATGTCCCGCTCGTGAGCCTTCTCCGCGAGACGCCGTATGTCCGTAACACGCAGCAAGGGATTCGACGGGCTTTCCAGAAAAATCCCCCTTACATCGCCGGCAAGACCGTCAAAATTCAGCGTATTAAAATCTTCCACAAGGTCATAGGAAAGCCCCAAATTGTGAAAAACTTCCGAGGCATAGCGAAAAGTCCCGCCGTATACATTGTCGTTCAGCAGAATCCTGTCCCCGCTATTGAACAGGTGAAAAGCCGTATCCGCCGCCGCCATGCCGGAGCTAAACGCAAACGCATAGCGGGCGTCTTCCAGCAACGCAAGCCGCTTTTCCAGCGCAAGCCGCGTCGGGTTGCTCCCCCTCGTGTATACATAATCCTGGAATTCGCCCAATTTGGGCTGCCTGTAGGCTGTAGCCAGATGAATAGCCGGTACAACATCGCCTGTATGTTCCGTTGTTTTACCGTCTCCGTGGATCGCCAATGTTGTAAATTTCATAGCCTCTCCTATGCGGAACGGGCCTCGCCGCCTGTTCATCTACGATTTACATAATTTACATATTTTTAATAAGATATTATAGTCCTGAAATCTTTGTCAAGTATCCGCACCCAAGCAATACCGCCATGATATGTGGTTTGAAGAATGAAGAATGAGGGCGCCCAATGATGCACGTGGAGCGTGTTTGTGCGATAAGGCGGTGCAAACTCCGGGCCTTTATCTGGTCTGCCGGACGGCGCGAAGGCTTTAGCCTGAGCTGCGGGTGCTGTATGCCGCCGGGCGGCTATTTTATGAAGACAGTCCGCGAATTATACGAATTAACGCGAATTATGAGAGGCGCGGGTTCGTGACGGGGATTTATCTTACAAAAAAACGGCGCGGCGGCGGGCGGGTTCATTCTTTCGTACATAACTTTTTGAAAACTTCATCTGCCAGCGTTAAACTTTCATCCGGGGCTTTTTCCAAAATATCCGGTGGAAAACTACCGGTTTTCGTATCGCCATTATCAGACCAGCAACATTTCACCAGTGGAGGTCCCCCGTGTAAACTCTCGGCAGAACCAAGGACTGTCATATTAGGCACTCCGCTTTTAAGCTTGACCACATCGCCAACTTTGAAATCCATTTCTCTTACTCCTTCGCGGGTCCTACCCCGCGCGCGGTCTGTTCCCGCCGTCAAAATATATGTTTATCCGCTTATGCGGGTAACACCTGTGTTACAAATACCGCCGATAGGCGGACACTCTAATACCCCATCTTCCGCAATAACTCAAGGTTGTTTCGCGCAAGTGTATCATTCGGGTCAAGCTGCAAGGCTTTCTCATAATCCGCGCGGGCCCGGCGGTAGTCGCCTTTGTTGGCATACGCAATCTACGCAAATTCTGCTGTGTTACTTAAGCAACGTAGTACCTTCCATGTTTTTATACGCCTGTTGAATTTTATTGCCTTCTTTTGGAAACGCACAAGGAATTTTTGGGAAATAATAATTCATCCCCTCTTCTTTCCCAAAAATTTCGTAGAGTTCACTTTTGAGATTACTTTTAATGGTAATCTTTTCATGCAGGCAGCTTTTTAGTTCTTCTTTGAATTTATCATAATATATTTCTTTATTCTCGTTTTTTTTGGGAGCCAGAAATGAGCCGTGCTGGTGTGTTATTCTGTCAAAAGACTGAAAACACAGCGTACCCTGCGGTTCTTCTTTGCAGAAATATGAATAACTCGGATAAGAGACCAGTTTAAGAAATTCCTTGTTTTCGATATCTTTCAGATCGAAAACAAACAAAAAACTGTCTTTTACTTCTTCCGGTTTAACGGGTTTTTGTTCTTTACCCTGGGATAAAAAACAATATTCGGAACAGGCAAAATGCAGGGCCATCATTATATCAGACGTAATATCCAAATATTCTGAGGTAAAGAAAAGACTGTTATCATAACACATATCCTTTGTTATTTTATCCAGTGCTTTAAAATCAGGGCTATAATGCGCCATTAAAGCCTCCAGCTTTTCCTCTCCCCATATGAGAAAAGACCAGCCATAGTCACTTGTGAGGACATGGTTGATAATACTACTTATACTATCATCAACAGGGGGACTGTAAGGAAACCCCACGCCTAATTCTTCTAATTTTCGTTTAAGCATTTCGTTGGCAACGGCGGTAGAATTGCAACTTTTCCCCATGTCCCGCAGATAAGCCGGTAAACAGGCGGTTTCTTTATAATCTTTGATTTCCCCCCTAAAATAAAATCCTTTGTCACTGTATTCAGTAAGAACCGAAAATAATTCCTTGCGGTCTGCGATAACTCTTTCTTTCATAAAATCCCCCCGCGTGCGGTCGCGGCATGATGCCGTCCGCCGTCAAGTAAACTACCGCCCCCATATAGGCGGTTTAATACCCCATCTTCCGCAATAACTCAAGGTTATTCCGCGCAAGCGTATAATTCGGGTCTATCTGCAGCGCCTTCTCGTAATCCGCGCGTGCGCTGCGGTAGTCCTTTTTGCCCCAATACGCACTGCCCCGGCTGTTATACCTGGAAGCGGAGGGTTCCAGACCGATAGCCTTGGTGTAGTCCTCAATCGCCCGGTTATAGTCCTTATTGTCGTAATACGCACCGCCCCGGGCGATATAGGCGATGCCAAGGTTCATGGTAAATATGGTCGCACCGGGGGCTAGGCGGCCAGCCTTTTCCAAGTCCTCAATCCCCCGGTCATAGTCTTTTTTGCGGAGATACGCCTCACCCCGGTTGTAATAGGTGGCGGCCATATTGGGATCAATCCGCAGTGCCGCGTTGTAGTCCTCAATCGCCCGGTCATACATCCCTTTGCTGTCATACACACTGCCCCGGTCGGTATAGAGTCTGGCACTGGGGTCTACCCGTAATGCGGCGGTATAGTCCGCGATAGCCCGGTCATAGTTCTCTTCTTCTGAATACAAATAAGCCCGGCCAGAATACAC
>JAITAE010000227.1 GCA_031284295.1 Spirochaetaceae bacterium | reverse complement strand
GAGCGGGTTCAACCGTCAATGTGGGGACAGCCCAACTGCTTAGCGCTGATAGCGAGGTGGTACTGACTGCGGCTACAGACGGCGCGATTCTTACCGCAACGGCGGCGGTAACGACCTCGGGCTCCGAGGCCCCGGCCAACCTCGCCCTTAGCGCCCAGCCTCTCACACTTACCAGCGGAACACTCACCGTGGCGACCGGCTCGGCGTTTGACCTTGCCAAAGCCCTCACCATCGCGGCGGGCGCTGAACTCGTAGCAAACGGCACCGTCAATGTGGCGATTACCGATGGCAGCCTCGTGCTGACCGGCGCGGCCAGCACAGGCGCGAAGATCAGCGGCGCGGGCGGCGTGAAAGCCGGCGCGACAACGATCACCGGTATCTGGCAGGCGGTAGAAACAAGTGCGAGCGCCACGGTTAAAATCGAGGCAGCCAGCGCGGTTGCTTCCAGCATCACGGCAAGCGCCACCACCGTTACCTTCACCGCAGGCACAGGTGGAACCATCACCCAGGGGGTGGGGACAAGCAACAACCTGACTATCGGGGCGAATACAACCATAGACCTGGGGGCTAGTGCAGGCTCTATCGTGCTTAAGGGCATTACAACAACAGCTAACAACGGTAAGATCACACTTGCGGCGACGACTGCCACGATAACAGCCAATTCAGGGAGTACTAATGCAACGCTTGCAATAAGTGGCGCAGATGTTGGCACAAGTATAACCGGAAAAAAGGAGAGCTCCTCCAGCACTAAATTGGCGGTACTTGCCGGTGCTACCTCCAATAACACGATTGCTTCAGACTCAGCAAGTGATTTTACTATCAGTGGCGCATTAGCGATCGAGTAATCGCTAACGCCCGCCGGCGGCGTCCATAGCCGGTAAAAGGCGGGGCGTATGCCCCGCCTACCAAACACTGGAGTTTCGCTGGCAAGCCTGGCTTGCTTAGAGCGAAACCCCTCAAGACCAGGCCGCTTTGCGGCCTGGTCCACCCTCCGGCGAAAGCCGGAGGCAAAAAGGGGCCGAAAGGCCCTTTTTTTATGCGCGGCGCGGGAGTGCATTAAAGAATCGTTGAATGTCTGGTAAAATTCACAGATAACAACACCGCCACCGACGTACTTAAAAAGCGTCCGGCTACCGCCGCCCAATCAACACCGGCTGGAGTTTGCGGCAAGCAAGCCGCAGGCTTGCGAAGCAAACTCCGAAAATAACCGGCGTAGCCGGTTATTCCGCATCTCGTAATCACGAGTAGCGCCTCGCTCCACGGCTGGAGTTTGCTGTAAGCAGCGCGTAGCGCGGCGGCGCAAACTCCGGAGCTCAACGCAGAGCGTTGAGCCAGCGGCCTTGCGCCTCAAAAATCCGTGGCATAGACACCCACGCACCGGAAAAGTCCACGAATTACGCGAATTAACGCGATGGGGTCTGACACTCATAATAGGTCTGACCCCATGCGCGCCGCGTACCTTTTTTTTTACGGGACACTTGGGTAGCATGAACCGGTGAATTTAATACTTTTCGAAGAAAACGAGGCCGCTCTGCCGCTGAAAAAGCATGATGTCCGCACAGTACACCTTGTAAAAACCCTGCACAAGAAGGTTGGGGACGAATTTGACGCCGGAATTCTGTGGGGAAAGCGCGGGAAGGGCCGTGTCGAAGCGTTTACCGGCGGGGGTGACCTGGTTTTTTCGCTGAATTTGACGGAATTTCCGCCGCCGCGCCTGTATGTAACGGTGGCGGTGGGTTTCCCACGCCCGATACAGACGCGCCGCCTGCTCCGCGACCTTTCAAACATCGGCGTTGAGGCGGTACACCTTGTCGGCTGCGAGCTTGGCGACAAAAATTACCTTAAAACAACCCTGCTGTCGGACGGCGGGGCGCGCGCGGCGCTGCTTGAAGGGGCCGTTCAGGCGCGGGACACGATACTGCCGGGGCTCGATGTATTTTCATCGTTAGGGGACTGGCTGGAAAAGTCGCCGCCCCATGCGGCGGAAGGCGGCGGGATAAGCCTCATCGCCTGCGACAACGTGAATCCGGACGGCGCTTTTGGCGGCGAGCCGGTCGCGGCGGGGCCGGTTACGCTTGCGATAGGTCCTGAGCGGGGCTGGTCGGATCGGGAACGGCGGCAGCTTGCCGGGGCCGGTTTCAAGCGCCTCTCCCTGGGCTGCCGCGCACTGCGTACCGAAACGGCCTGCATAGCCGCCGTCGCCGCTCTGGAAACCGCAAGGCGCTTCCCGCCGGCGTTGTAACCGTTACACGACCTTGCGTGACGGCTTTTCCGGCAATTACAGGCCGGTAGATGCAAAATTGCATCAAACGATCATACCGGTCAACCGGTGCGCGTCTTTGACAAAATTAAATTAATGAGCCTCCCCGCCACAAAACAGCTTGTCGCAAGCACGTTTGCTTATGTCATTTTGGTGGCGCGGGACCAGGCTACCGCCCATACAAACACCTTTAGCGCCAGCCCCATAAGCGCTTTTAGCTGTTGTGTGACAGCGGGCCGGATAATCCAGGTGTAATAGGTTGCTAGCGGCGTTACGGGGCGCTCCGGTATAATGGACTTGCAAGGCAAGCTGACGGCTGCCTTGCAACGGTTCATTGATGAATAGCCAAACATTTTCATTTTTTGCGGACGGGATTTCCGCCTCTCCCGTGCTTGCGCCGCTGATTTCCGCATATACCGGGGGACATTTTCCGCTTGAGGTAGAGGGGGCGGAAGGCGGCCTCCATTCCCTCATCATCGCGGAGTTTGCCAAACGCCGCGCCCGCCCGCTGCTTGTCGTAACGCCTTCCGAACGGGACGCGGCGGAGATCGCGGCGGATTTGCGGGCGCTGGAACTGGAGGCTGTCCTGTTTCCGTGGTGGGGAACGATGCCGTACCGCTCCCACGCGCCCACCTCTCCGGTTTGGGGTGAGCGGGCAAGGATTCTCTGCGATCTTGCGGGCAATATGCCGCCGCCCGTCCTCGTAACGAGCCAGCGGGCATTCATGTCGCCGCTCCCGCCGCCTGAATACACGGCAAAACAGCGCGTCCTGATAAAACCAGGCGATAAACTGGATACAGCCGCGCTTTCCGCAAGGCTCAGCGGCTGGGGCTATACCCGCGTACAGCGCGTACAGCTTTCAGGCGAGTACGCGGTGCGCGGAGAGGTTGTTGATGTGATGACGGGCGGCGACGGGGACGAAGCCGCGGCGTACCGCGTTACGCTAGATTTTGACAGGGTTGAAACGATAAAGCGTTTCGACGCGGCTAATCAGGCCAGTCTGAGTCAGAAAAACCGGATAGCCCTTTTAAGCCTCTGCCCGCTGAAAGAAGTGGTCTGGGACGATGAGCGGATTGACAGGCTGGGCGCGAATCTCAGCCTTTTCCCCGAATTTTCGGGGAAAAGGCTGGATGGCGGCGGCGGCTTGATCGACCGGCTGATCAGCAAAGGGCACGCCGCGGACGAAGAACTTTTTTTCCCGCTCGCGTTTGAAAAACCGGCGGCGCTCACGGACTACTATCGCGGCTTGTCCGGCGGCGAACAGGACGGGCAGGCCGCCGTCGTGATTTTTTTGGAATGGGAACGGCTTGCCAACGCGCAGACCGGCCTTGACCGCGAGTACGCGGGGCTTTTCCGCAGCGCTTTCCGGGAACGCCCCGTCCCCGCGCCGGAGCGCCTGCTATACAATTTTGATTCCCTTGTAAAAGACATCACAAACAAGGTTTCGTTTTTGATGATAAAAAAATCCACCTCCGACATTAGCGCCTCCACAGACGGCGCCGCCGCCTCCACAGCCTGCGATGCCGCAGACGGTGCCGCAGCAGGCGGCGCGGGTGTTCCGCGTCATTTTACGATAAACTGCGACCCGCCGCGAAATTTTTTTGGCAACATCAACTACATGAAGGAAGAATTCACGGCGTTGCTGCGGCAGGACTGGCGCATCGTTATAACAGCCGAGTCTGATATACAGGTTTTACGCATACGCGAACTGCTAAAAGACATAGAGCCTCTTCATATCATTCAAATACAGCTTTCGCGCGGTTTTGCGCTCGGCGAAATAAAACTGCTGATTGTGCAGGAAAAAGAAATATTCGGGTTTCGCCGCCGGCCGCACTCATTGCAAACGGCGCGGAGTGTGGCGATTGATACGTTTGTAGACCTTAACCCCGGCGATTTTGTCGTGCATATAAATTACGGAATAGGTTTGTTCAAAGGGATAGAACGGATAAACGCGCTGGGCAACGAGCGCGATTATATCAAACTGGAATTTGCCGAGGCCGAAACAATTTTTGTGCCGATAGAGCAGGTGAATCTTGTGCAGCGGTATATAGGCAGCGAAGGCTCGCCGCCGCGCCTCGACAAAATAGGGTCAAAAGGCTGGAGCGAGCGGAAGGCGCGGGCGAAAAAAGCGGCGGAAGAGCTGGCTTCGCGCCTCATCAGTCTGTATTCAAAGCGCAAGGCATCCCGCGGCTTCGCGTTCCCGCCGGACAGCGAATGGCAGGTAATGTTCGAGGCAAATTTTGCGTTTGAGGAAACTGAGGATCAGGCGCGCTGCGTCGAGGAAATAAAGGCGGACATGGAGAGCGTCGTTCCGATGGACAGGCTTGTCTGCGGCGATGTCGGCTACGGAAAAACAGAAGTCGCCGTCAGAGCCTGTTTCAAGGCGGTAATGAGCGGCAAGCAGGCCGCCTTCCTCGCGCCCACAACGATACTTGCCGAACAGCACTATGAAAACTTTATCGAGCGATTCCGCAATTTTCCCGTGCGCGTCGCCATGCTTTCACGCTTTGTCGATAAAAAAACAACGCGGGACGTTTTGGCGAGGCTCAAAACCGGGGAAATAGATATTCTTGCCGGTACGCACCGCATCATACAAAAAGATATTGTGTTCAAGGACTTAGGACTCATGGTTATAGACGAGGAGCAGCGTTTCGGGGTTAAGGACAAGGAACGCCTAAAAGAACTGAAACATAACGTTGACTGTCTAGCTCTTTCCGCTACGCCAATTCCCCGCACGCTGCACATGAGTCTCTTAAAAATACGCGATATGAGTATACTTGCGACTCCGCCGAGGAACCGCCTGCCGATAGAAACATTCATCGACGAATACGATGAGGAGGCGGTTGCGAGGGCGATACGCTTTGAGGTTGAACGCGGCGGGCAGGTCTTCTATCTGCATAACCGTATAGAAAGCCTTAACGATGTAAAGGCGCGGCTTTCCCATCTTGTGCCGGAAGTTTCCATAGAAACGGCTCACGGACAGGTTGACGCGGAGGACTTGGAAGATGTTATGCACAGGTTTATTCACGGCGGCTTCCATGTGCTCGTATCCACGACGATAATCGAAAACGGAATCGATATACCAAACGTAAATACGATTATCATCGACCGCGCCGATATGTACGGCGTGTCGCAGCTTTACCAGCTCCGCGGCAGGGTCGGGCGGGGAGGCCGCGCCGCCTACGCCTATCTTTTTTACCCCTCGGACACGGCGCTCTCTGAAAATGCGATGAAACGGCTTCAGGTTATATCGGATTTTACCGGTCTTGGCTCCGGTTTCAAGATAGCGATGAAGGATATGGAGATTCGCGGGGCGGGCAACCTGCTTGGGCGCGAGCAATCTGGAGATATTTTTTCGGTAGGTTTCGATCTGTATGTGCGCCTGCTGGATGAGGCGATACGCAAATTACAGAATGAAAATTACGAAACCGAGCCTGACACCCTGCTCGAACTTGAATACACAGGCTTCATTCCAAACAGTTACATAGACAGCGCTCAGGAAAAGATGGAAGTGTACAAAAAGATAGCGGCGGTAAAGAGCCGGGACGAACTTGAACACGTCAGCGCCGAGATATACGACCGGTTCGGGCCGCCGCCGTTTGAGGTTTTGTCTCTGCTCTCCCTCGCCGAAATACGGATAATCTGCCGTGAAATATCAATTTCATCGCTAAAAGAACATAACGGGATGGTACGCGCCGAATTTACAAAGGTATCAAACGTGAATGTTGACCGCCTGCTCCGCCTTATCAAAGAAAGCGGCGGCAGGGTAAAGCTGGACCCGAAATCGCCTAATGTCATTTTGCTGCAAACAGGTAAGATAGGGCTCAAAGAAAAAAGCGAATTCATCAGGGAAAAACTGGAAGCCCTAGTATGATTGAAATTAAAACAGGCCAGATTTTATTCTGCTTTGGAGTTTAATACCCCGCCGCTCTGCGGCGGGGAGGTTCATTTAAGCAACAGAAAAAATGAAAGTTAATGAATACCAATGATCAGATGAAAAAATCGTAATTGAATGCGTCAGCTTTTGACGAAAATTATATAAACAGTAAACTTGTTTGGCAAGCGGTTGCTTGTCGTGGACTAAAAGTCCATTACAGTCTTGCGGTTTAAAAGGCTAAAAGTCTTACAAAACTGCGTTTTTTAATGGAAGTTGGCGCGGAAACTGAAGTTCCCAAACAACTCTATTGTATAAAGAGAGGAGAACCCATAATAGAGTTGTTCAAAAACTTCAGTTTTGAACAACTTCTGCTTAAAAACAGCAAAATGCCGTGCATTTTGCAAGACTTGGGAGACAACCCATAAGGTTGTCGAACAAGTCCAATGTCTTTGTGTATATTGTCGTGCGGTATATTTCAACAGGAACTTGAAAAAATCATTCCTGAAATTAAAAAAGAAGAAATGGGGATTGATGATTTAGAAATTAATTACCTTCCGTCTGCGCTGCATGTGGATAATAACAAACTGGAAGACGGCATAAAAAAGGCATGGAAGCATTTGGCGGAAAAAAGATTATAGTGCTTTATGGAAATATATGCCATCCTAATCTCTCAAAGATCACCGAAACCAGGGGCGTTTTTAATGCCGGTACAAAGAATTGTATTGAACTTATCCTGAACCCTGAACAAAAAAAAGAAATGGATAAAACGGGCAATGCGATGTTGTTTATTTTACATCAGGTTGGCTAAAATGGTGGCGTGAAATATTTTATCGTGAACTGGAAAATAACCCGGAAAATCCGCATATAGTTATGGAGCAATGCGATAAAATTATTGTGCTTGATGCCGGTATTGATCCAATTAACGAAGAAGAAGTATTGGCACTTTATGATTGTGTTCAACTGCCCGTTGAAATTAAACAAATTGATTTAGAGTATTTTAAGAATACTATAATTAAAACACTAAAAGCGGTCATATCGCCTTAGGTGAAGTACCTCCTCCCCAATTATTGTTCATTTGTTAATCTTGATTCTGCGGGTCAAGTTTAGCCTTTAGGGCGGGGAGGTTCATTTTAATCAGCAGCCGAAGCTGCCGTTAAAAAACCGCCTCTATCGCCTTCTTCCTAACCTTCCATTTCTTATTCGTCATATTCATACCGTTCCTTCAGCGTACCTTCGCTCTTTGACCGGGTCAGCGCCCACATTCCCTGTACCAACATCGACCTCAGATACCAGTTTCGCCGTTTCGTGATCCCGCCGTAATGTACCAGGCTTCTCGATATGTCCATGCGCGTAACAAGCCCCGGATAATTACACCTGTGACGCCTTATCAAACCGTTTCGGGTTTACATAACGAGGTGCGGTGATACATTTTAATGGGAAATCTCCCGCTGCCAACAAGTTAAGGGATAGGCGGCCTTTCCAAGCCGTGGTAAAGCGGAATAGGGAGTATCATGGGGAAAAAATTGTCTTGGGCTGGTCTGTTGCCCCATGTGAAAAGCCGAATATGAAAACCACTCGAAAAACGAAAACAGGATTTCAGCCGGGAGCGTAAAATGACATTCAAAAAGCTGATGTACTTCATGCCGTGCACGGTCAAGGAAGGTTCGTAAAACGCCTTTGAACGCTTCTTCCCAAAGATCAAAGAGGCGGCCCACATGATGCGGAGGTATTCAGCCCGGGCGGCATCAACACTGTTTACACACTTCAGACAGCATTGCCGCAAGCGCCTTGTTGCCGCTACTTCCCCCTCCCCTCCTTATACTTTTCTGAGTAGAAAACTATACCTCCGACAGCACGGCCTAAGCGCTTTCAACCGGCGGGCATGGGTGAAACCGTAACCGGAGAACTTCAGCGGTAGGCTTGTGGACAATATCAGGCAGGATTTCTACGCGATGATGACGGTACCGAATATGCCGGACGGCGTGTTGAGGGAAGCGAAAAGGAGTTGAAGTACGAATACCGGGTGAATGTGAATCACGCGGTAGGGGTAGGGGTGCTGAAGGACCGGCTTATCGGGATACTGACAGCGGATGGCCCCTTTGCTCGGAAGTATTTATATGGGACGCCGGAATGTAATTGTAAAGACGTTTTTGGGGAATCCCGATACTTTTAGTACAGGGCCGCGTTAAGCTTGAACGATTATTAGACGGGTTTGCGTAAAGCCCGTGAAGGATGGCGCCCGCGGTACGCGCCGCAATTCATTGATTAGAGGCAAGAAATGATTAGAACATGGTTTACGGGAGCGAGCGGGATGCGCGCCCAGCAGTGGCGGCTTGACGCGGCGTCGAACAACCTGGCGAATGTGGATGTTGACGGGTACAAAAAGGATATTGCCGTGCATAAGGCTTTTCCTGAGCTCCTTATGCGGCGCATGGATGACGATGGCGTATACCGGCATCCTTTCGGGTCGGCGGACCTTGCGCCGGTGATAGGGAAGCTCGGTACCGGTGTGGAATTTAACGAGCTATACACGGATTTTCAGCAGGGCGAGTTCAAGGAGACCGGCAGCGACTTTGACCTGGCGCTTGACGGCAAGGGTTTTTTTACCGTGCGGACACCCTGGGGCGAGCGTTATACGCGGAACGGCACGTTCCACCTGGGGAAAGAAGGCTTTTTGGAGACGAAGGAGGGGTATCCGGTGCTTGGCGAAAACGGCCCGCTCCGCGTGAAGGCGAATAACTTTCAGGTTGACAAGGCCGGGCGCGTCTGGATTAACGCGGAGTACGCAGACGACGAGCTTGTGGATCGGGAACGGAACACATGGAATGATACCGTAATGCTGGATACGCTTAAAATTGTTGAGTTTGATATAGACCGCTACCTGGAAAAGCAGGGCTCGAACCTGTACCGCGCTACGGACACTTCGGGCGAGGCGTATAGTATGGACATCGAGGAGCGTCCCCGCGTGGCGCAGGGCTTTACGGAAGGCTCAAACGTTGACCCGGTGCTGGAAATGGTTCACATGATAGAGGTGAACCGCGCGTACGAGGCAAACCAAAAGGTGATACAGAGCGGCGATTCGATGCTCGGCACGCTGATAAACCAGGTGGCCCGCGTAGGGTAGCCGGCGCGAAGCGGCTGAGTCTGCCGGCCATGATTGAAACTAAGCCGTTATATTTATAAACCGGAGTATAGCGTGGATTTATTCTGCTTTGGGGTTTAATACCCCGCCGCTCTGCGGTGGTTAGAATCAGTAACACTTACAAAAAAATGGTAGTAAACCCCCCATACTATAAATTTCCTTACAGAACGAGCCTCCGTTCAAACTAATACAACGCTTAAGATACCGCGCGGCTTGCCGCGTGGAGGCTCATTCGCAGTGGGGTCGAACACCCATATGCACTAACTTAATATGCCTTGCTCATCTGGTACCGTATTCCCCGCTTTCGTTTTTCACATTCAAGACGTTTCGCTATATGTACTCGTAATCTTCAAGTATCTGCAACCCCAGATTAGCTCTCAATACCAACGTAACGAACGCCGTTTCACACCATATACTGCGGCCGGTATTCGATCGGCTTACCGGGGGAAAAAGAAGCCTTCGCGATGAAGGCTTCGATTAACAAAGCAGCCATTATCTTGCCGTTCAACCACGCCTGTGAAGCAGCCGGATTTTTCTTCGGCGAATCGCCGAGGGAAGCACTGATTTATTCAATCGAGAATAAATCAGTGCTACTTTAATGTGGTATTTGCGTAATGAAATGAGCTTGCTCCTAGGGCAACGCTGATTAGCGTCAAGTTAATCAGCGTTGCCCTAGGTCGAGGATAGATTTCAGTCTCTTGAAACTTATCTCAACCTGCCGGCGCCGGCGGTATGTTTCAAAGACTTCATCAGCGACAACTGAATTCGGAAGCGATGGTACGACCACGATGAATTCATTGAATACCACGGTCTTTTCCCGCAGGCTGCGGCCTTTACGGGACGCCCGGCTCTCCGGTCTTTTCCGGGAGTTCTCACACGCTTCTTTGTCCTTGCGCTTAACACAAATCCTCACCGGTATTCGTGTTTTATCAGAGAGTACGGCAAAAAACGCGGCTTCGCCACTTTCCCCGCTTTTCAGTCCCGCGAACACCCCGGTAATATCAACCGTATTTCCGTTTTCATCATAAACCGCGAAACCGTCCGTATGCAGGCGCAGTATATAGAGTCTGTCTATAAAGTCAAAAAGAGTGGTTGGAAAAGGCAAGATTCGTTTTGCGATATATCGCAAAAAAATAGAAAAGTGAAATAATAAAACTATGAAAATGAAATTATTTCAACCCCCGGTATTAAAGTTTGAAGAAGTAAACTGGTCGAGGAATCCCGAGTTCGGATTATTGGATACCGTTCCGGAAGCACATCCGGAATTATATAAAATTGTCGAACAGGATATAACCGGAGGGAGGAACGGGAATAATTTAGGACGCGGAGATTCGCCGAGTGTCGAACAAATAGTCCGGGCCGCGCTTTATAAAGAAATTAAAGGCCTTGATTACCGGGAATTGGAGTTTGCCCAGAC
>JAITAE010000058.1 GCA_031284295.1 Spirochaetaceae bacterium | reverse complement strand
TCCGCACAAGGGATAGAAGCGGAATGACGCCGCCCGGCGCGGCAGCGCCACGCGGCGTTATTATAGCGGATAGCCCGGTCGCCGCGCAGCGGCGATGTGCCCAAATCCACAAGTTTAACCGTGTCTGGATACGTGTCTGGATAATAGTAGGAAGTACATTCCGCGCTACGATGTTGCCAGCCTACCTGATCGTAAACAGGGCGCCGGCGCCGCGTCCAAAGATTTCGCTCTCGTACATACATTCGGCCTGCGCGGGGGGAGTCGGGTACACGCCGCGCCGCGCCGCCCGGAACAGGAAGCGCACAGTGGTCTCGCCCTTATCAAAGGTATCCCAAAAGTATTGTACCTCGTTGTCAAAGACCGCCTGGCTGCTGACGGTATGCCTGTAGCGGTCATACGGCGAAAAATCATCATCGTCCGCCGTTTCCCGCGCTGCCGTAGCTGCCGAGCCTGTCGTAACAAAACGGGCGTCAAGGATTTCCGCGCCGCTGGGGACAGGGGCGCGCAACGCGAGGTAGGTCCTGTCGCGGCTGCTCGATACGCGCAGTTCCACGCGGTAAAGTTTCCCGCTTTCAAGTTGATTTGCCTTTACCGGTTCGCCGCTCTCAAAATCATAAACCGTTTGAAACACGCCTATTCCCTCGTCCCGGCGGCCCTGCATTTCAGCGGGCAGCGCGTAGGTGAGCGCGGCGGTCCAGTATAAGCCGCCCGTTCCGCGCCTTGTCACCACAAAAGGCAGCGCCGAATCGCGCCTGAGCGCGGCAAGTGGAAAATCCCTAAAGTCAAAGGTTTTTGTTACCGGCTTTGCGCTGAGTCCCTTGAAGCCCGCGTTCAAAAGTTCGCGCCCGTCAAGCGATGCCGCGCCCGTAACGTTTGTTTTGCTCAAGTTTTCGCTTCGTATCAGCATGTCAACGGCGGCCAGTACGCGCGCCGTAACGGCGGTATTGTCCCAGTAACCGGTTGAATGTTTGTTTGACAACAGCGCGTACAACAGGCGCGTATTAATATCGTCGCCCGGATACTGACTGGCAAAAAATTGCAGGACAAGCGCAAGCTGTTCCGTTTTGCCGCCGTAGTACGCATACGGGTACTCCTCACCGCTTAAGTCAACGCTGCGGGCGGTGGGGCGCAGCAGGTTTCTGAGGGTCCGCGCCGTTTCGGACGCCATATCGCCGCGCGATATGGCGCGCGCTGTCATGCCGGCAAACGCCAGAACCGCCGGATTGTCTTTGTTGGCCGCGGTAAGCTCCGATATACGCGCCGCGTCAACGGGTTTTTTCATCAATGAAAAAACATACAGCATGTACGACTGTAGATATACGCTCCGCTTGTACATTAAACTGTTTTCCACCGCGCCGGAGGAACTTTTACGGGGCGATGATTCGCGGTACAATTTTTGATACTCGCCGTAAAGGTAAGCGTACAGTTTCGCGGTATCAATGGCGGACGGAACAGGAATGTTTTTCCCCTCCGCGAGGGCCAATATCTGAGCTATGCGAAGCGACACGTAGGCGTCCGATGCCAAACCGGACGGCCAGTACGGAAAACCTCCGTCAGGGCGCTGAACTTTTGCCCACGACGCTATCTCCTTTTGCACGACCTTTTTCGGGTTGGAAACCTCGCTGTCCAAGCCAAGTGAGTCAATGTATTCCCCGAATATTACCAGGGGCAGCGCCGCCGCGCTACGCTGTTCCATGCAGCCGTAAGGGTAGTAAAACAGGTAGTCCACCGCCGATTCCAGCAGGCCGAGGCGCGTGGCGTCCAGCGTTAGCGCCAGGCTGCCCTGGCCGTCGTCCGCGAAGCCCGGAATTATCAGTGCGGAAGATTCTGAGCCGCTGTTGTCCGTAAGCGAGCCTGTCGTAACAACGGTTTCTTTTATATACGGCTTTTCGATAGTGATACCCTGAACGAGCCTTTCATTCAAAACATCGGATCGCACAGTGTATACAAGGTTTATTTCCCCCCGCATTTCCGCGGCAACGTCAAAGTATACAAGCGCATTCCCGCCGGCCTTTACCGTTACCGTATGCTCGGCGGGCCCGTCAAGCGAGGCCGCGCCCTTCTGTTTTATCACTCCGCTGTCATCGTCATTATCAACATTCACTTCTTCTACACCGGCTGAAACGCTTACCTTGTGAGGTACGGTATCAAGGTTTGTAACAAGTACGCCCGCCTCCGCCGTGTCCCGTTCACGGAGTCTGCGCGGCTGTACCTGCTGTACGTTTATCACATTCCGCGCGGCAATCTCAGTTTCTTTTAACGAAAACAGATCCCCGCGCACGCCGAATACGGTTATGCGGTACGTGGTGAGCGTGCCGGGCAGCTTGAACGTACAGTTTACCTTCCCGTTTTTGTCCGTCAGCAGGAAGGGCTCGAAAACGGCCGTCGGGTTAAAATCAGCGCGTTCTTCAATCTTGCCGCCGTCATCTCCGCCTTGCAGATTCTTTACGCTGTAAGTTACCGGGTCCATCAGCAGCGCACGTGAATCGCCGCCGCCTACGCCAAGCGGAAAACGGCTTTTGTCATAGAAGTAAGAGATGGGGTCGGGCACGTGATAGTTGATCAAGTCGAGTACGCCCCGGTCAACTGCCATTAGCGAGAGTTCCGCGTTGGGAAGCGGAACTCCGTCCCGCTCGGCGGTCAGCGTCAGCGTAACATCCTCGCCCGGGCGAAACACCTTTTTACCGCCTTCAACCTTTACAGAAAAGGCGCGGACGCGCGGATTTACAAAGAGTTTTACAACGCCGTAATAACCCTTGGGTTTATCCAAATCCCGCGTTCCGTAACTATGGGCGGGCGGTCCGGAGCGGGTAGAGTACGACGAAACGGACACATAAACCACCGGCACAAAGTTACGCGCAATGGGCGTCTTTATCACGGAAACGGCCTCGTCAAACACGCGCACCTCTTCGGTAAAAATGCCTTCGCGTTCAACGGTAACCAGATAGCGTCCGGCGGGCAGCGGGCTTTGCAGCAAAATCTCCGCCGTATCGCCGGGATTGTACACCGCTTGATCCGGCACAAGGTTTATTTCATTTGAATCGTTCCTGTTCCAGTATGAAAAATTTGAACCGGTTACATAAAACGAATATTCGGATATTACCTTTCTGCCTTCGCGGTCAAAACTGCTCATGCGCAGAATATAAAAACCTGATTTTGAAGGCTTAACCTTTACGCTGCCGGAAGTCTTTATAGCGGTCTTTTCCGCGCCGTCAATCGTTTCCGTCCGCTCGTAGTTGTCGTAAACATAATTGTTTACGCCGCGCTGCTGTACGCGCGTCCATTCTTCACGGATAAGCTCAACGCCAATAATGCCTGCGTTATTGCCCTTGTTCAAAAACCGCTCACTGTTCGCAAGTTTTTTGCCTGAAGGATTCACCGTTATGTAATTGAACGAAAGCTCTTCACCGGCCTTTGCGAAACCGTGCGCGGACGGACGCTCTATTCCTATATAAAACAGCGCGGGGTGAACAAGCACGGATTGTGATGCCGATATTTGCTGGTTACTGATGTCGGTAACGGCGGCTTCGACAGAATAGGCGTAAGCCGCGCCCGTGACGGAATCGCCGGAAATAGTTTTTTGCGTAAGCGGGGTACTGCCGTCCGCGGACAATACCCCATTTGCAGAAGATACGGCGCGTACCCCGTCGTAGGCATTGCGCGGCCCAAAAACAAATTTCTTTGTTTCCGCCGTATCGGGGTGAAAGCCGCTTAACTGACGGCGCCACGAAGCCTGCCATTTCGCGTCCGCAAGACTCCCGCCGGACAGGTACGAGGCTTCCAGCGTTAAATTTATATCATCGCCTGATATTACATCCACGGCGGGAGCCCTGATCGAAGCCTGAAATTTTAATCGTTCAAAGTACGCCACCGTTATCGGAATATCGGCGCACAGGACGCTTCCGCCCCCCCTTCTGTAGCGCAGCCGGTATTCGCCCGGAGTCAATTCTTCACTCAGGAGGATGCTGCCGTAGCAGCCGCCCGATTCGCTTGTTACGCCGTCCACCGACGCGACGGTCTCCCCGCCATACCCCGCTTCCGCCAGTTCAACCGTGTAAGCGCCTTTGTATATCGCGTAGATTCCCAGGATGAGCGATCTGTCAACGCCGCGGAATGTCAGCGTTTCGCCCGGTTTGTACAGCCCCCGGTCAGAAAATAGGAATGTTACGGGCCGCACGGCTTCCGCGTTCTCCGGTCTGACGCTGTTGATGCCGAAACGCCACAAGTCATGCGACGAAGGCTGGAACACGGCCCGGTCGCCGTCTTTTTCGGCAAACACGAGGGGCGAGCGATTCCAGAAATCGTTTAACCCCTCCATGTTTCTAAGTACGCCGGCCTGAGTCTCAATAACGGCAAGTCCGTCTTTACCGGTAAACGCCGCGGCGGAATATTTAACGCCGGAAATGTCCGCAAAATTTTTTCTCACGCCGGGCTCTATCAGTTTAACGGCGGCCCCTTCTACAGGCTCTCCGGTAGAAAGCGATGTTACCAATACTACTGTTTTGTTAAAAGCGTAACGGACGGTAAGTCCCAGATCAGTTACCTGGAGACTGAGATTATTTTTCATGTAACTTGTGTTCTGTTTTCCCGTCTTAGGATCGACGCCTCTTTCAAGAAGATTTAAGTTTGCGTTAAACGTAACGAAACCCTTGCCGTCCGCGTTCAGGTACGGACGCAGGTCGATTTCCTCAAAATAGCGAAAATTCTTTTCAAAGTTTTTCAAATAGACAGTGTTTGATTTTTGCGCCGCCGCACTGAACGGATTATTTTTTTGTTCGAGCGAGTAGAATGACTCTTCCGTGATATTTTTATATTCAAACAACAGGCGCGGCTCAAACTGCGCTTCCAGCATACTGAAGCCGTAATCCAAAAACGTGGCGGAACCTGTAGGCCGGGGTTCGGGCGGCATCGTAGCTTCGGTTTCATAACGTTTCTGCAAACGCCTGCCGTACACATCCTCCACGCCCGTATCAACAATTATTTTAAATTTTTCGCCAAAACCGAGCGGAAGATTAAAGAGTCGTACCGTATTGCCCCGGACTTCGATATGGTCCTTTGTAAGCGGCATCACCGGTTCCGTGCGGATCAGTCCAGCCGCCGTGCCTTCGTTCAGGCGCGCGGAAAATTCAATGTCGAATAAATTAAAGTATTTTCCCCAGGGTGATAAGCGCCCCGCTTCATTTACAACAAAAGGCCCCGGCGTTCTAAAAGACAATACCTGGTCTTCCGCCGTTCCTAAAGTGCCGTTGCCGGATTTAGCGCCCTGTTTAAGCGTAACGCTTACCCGCGTATCGAATTCAACTTCGTCTTTTAGCGATGCAAGCAGGCGGTTTTCGTCAACCTGCGTTAAATCAAATTTCTTTTCTCCGCCCACGCCGGAAGCTACCGTTATATAATTTTTTATATCGGCGGCCTCTATCGGATAGTTAAAATTGATTGTTATTTTTTTCGCGGCGGCGGGCGGCACTCCGTCATCTGAAAACTGGAAACCTGTTTCTTTTTTGAATTCGATTCCCGCTTCGACGGATTTCATCGACAGCCGTTCCGTCTCAAAACTGAACAGCGTTTGTCCTTCGATCCTTATGCCGTAAACCGACTCCGCGCTGGGCGATACCACAATGGTGTAAGTCTGCTGACTTTGACAGGGCTCATCCCCCTCAAAGCTGAGGAAGGACGCGCCGTACCAGCGGAAACTGCCTTTCAGCGGCGGCTCTATGCTTACGAGCGGCGATAGACCGGTCTGAACGCCGAGCGAGGCCAGCGGAACCATTGGCTGCGAAAATACTACATATACCGAGGGACGCTGAACGGCGGACGACAGGAATTTTTGCGGCCCCCAGTCAACGACCGTCAACGGGCCCGCGTTGGGCGGCGGCGGAATCCTTACATTAGGCGTCCCAACAGGCCCCCCGGCAGGCGTTACGGTGTAGGAGGTTTTGTAATCAGTCAGTTTACGCAAACCCGGAATAACTTCTACTGTGGAAGTGTTGACCGGCGCTCCGGACGGGGCCCGGTCCGCCGCGTTAAGCGTTTCGGCGTCAGCCTCAGGCTCCGGTCTTTCGCTCCGGTAATCAAGCGTAAAGGCCAGCTTCACGACATCGTCATTCGCGTAACCAAAACCGTAGTCACTTTTGCCGGCATCCATAACAAGCGCGCTGTCTGTGAGCGGCTCGT
>JAITAE010000219.1 GCA_031284295.1 Spirochaetaceae bacterium | reverse complement strand
GGGAAAATTTATGGGTCAAGTATAGCCAATAAGGACTGAGTTTCCCGTCCAATAAGGACTGGGTTTCCCGTCCAATAAGGACTGAGTTAGCCGTCCAATAAGGTCTGGGTTAGCCGTCCAATAAGGACTGGGTTAGCCGTCCAATAAGGACTGGGTTAGCCGTCCAATAGGGACTGGGTTAGCAGACCAATAAGGACTGGGGTCGCAGACAAACAAGGTCTATGGTCGCAGACAAACAAGGTCTATGGTCGCAGACAAACAAGGTCTATGGTCGCAGACTAACAAGGTCTAGGGCGGCGGATTGGGGGGTAGCGTAATAACCGCTTGCGCGGTTATTTTCGGAGTTTGCGAAGCAAACTCCACACGACAGATAAGCGGGTATGGAGCGCAGGGCGCTGAAGATGTTTATGGGGGCGGTAGCCTGGTCCCGCGCCACAGCCGGTCGCTTTTTCGTCTAAACGCGCTCAATGTTTCGCGCGCCGTTATCGGGCTGGGGGCGCGACAGGAAGGCCACTATGTGCCGCGAGCGGCATGGAAAACAGCGCCCCCCTTTTTAATAATCAGCGTTGCCCTAGAGGGCGGTGCGGCGTACCCCTATGCAGGTGGCGACAGCGCGTTCACGTCCCGCTATACCGCCGTGAACCGGTTTGTTTACGGGTCTTATTCTGCCGTCACGCTCAAGCACGAGGGCGCTTGAGCCGCCGCCATCCATCAGCAGGCCGCTCTCCGACCCCAGGGCGCGCAGCAAAAGGCCGGTCTCCGACTCGGTGGCGCCTATGCTGCCCATCCGTCTGCCGTCAACCACGAGCAGGTAAAGGACGCTGCCGCCGCCGGACACGGCGGCGGCGCTACGCGGGTGGCGGATTTTCGCGCTTTCCGCGCTTCGTTCCGGCAGGCGGCCTCCGTCCAGCACCGTAAAAAAGCCGCCAAGCGCGTGACGTATTCCATCGTTATGGGCCAGTTCTGCCTGAGAAAGCACGGCGGCGCGTCCGTCATCATAGAAGACAAGGCAATCGTAGCGTGAAACCGGCGGACTCACCGGCCTGCCATTGGAGATAAAAATACCGGTTAAAATTCGCATTTCTCCTGTTTTATCCGAAACCGGCGAGAATGGGCCTGCGTTTATAGCGGCTATACAGCCGTAACGGGCGGCAAAATCACTTACCGTAAGTGCCGGGATAGTCCCCGCCGGCCAATTTTCATCCGATTCGGAGTCATTTACGACTATTTCTATGTTTTTATCCGTCAGGTCTGCACGCAGGGCCCAAAATTCCAGACGGGGATGCCTGATCTTTCCAGATGTAAAGTCAAGCCCGACAGTCAATTCCCTCCATTGCGGGACAAACTCTCCGATCCGCCGCGCCTGGGACGCCCCTCGCGGCGCGGAGGCGCATGATGATGAAAAAAGAAGCAACAGTGCGGCAACGGTGAACAAACGCTCCGCTTGAGTTGATTTAAAGGCTGCCAACTGTTAGGTAACTCGATTGTATGGCCGGAACATTCCGCTCTCCGCCCAGGTCATAGTTGTGTGTAAAACCGTTATTCAGCGCGTAAAGCGCTATCTGCGTCCTGTGCTTTAGTTTTGTTTTTTGCAGAATAACGGACACATAGTTGCGGACCGTACCTTCTTTCAGGTTAAGGGTTTTGGCTATCTGCTTGTTTGAAAGGCCTTGTGCGATAAACGATACGATTTGCGATTCCGTGCGCGTTATACGGAACATGCCTGAGCGGGTTTCATCAGGCGGATGGAGGCCCGTGTTTTCCTGCCGCTCACTTACTATCCGCGAAACCAAATTGAACAAGCACATACATATCTCTTGAGCCACATAGCCTTTACCCGTGCATACGCTCCTCACCGCCCTAGGTAGTTCCGTGAATATGGAATCGCGCAGAAGCAAGCCGGTAACCCCGCAACAAATAGCGTTTAGTATAGTTTTGTCATCCATTTCATCGGCAAATACGATGATCGAACAGGGCGGACGGCGACTGCGCAGCAACGACGCGACTTTTAAGCTGTCTACTACCGGCAATAAAAGAGCCAAAATGGCGACATCCGGGCTGTGTTTTTCCACCAAATTTACGGCATCATAACCATCACTTCCAACGGCTGCCAAATAAAAATCAACTTGTTCAAGCAGTATTTTTTTTATGCCGTCCCTGAACGGGATTTGATTATCCACCAAAATAATTTTCATAATTCATCTCCAAAATTCACATCGCTTTTTCAAAAGAAAACCGTTGGTTTTTCCCCGCTCTACGCAGTTCATGGAATAAAACCACACTACATTTTCTTGTGTAGGGTGAAAAAATAATATATAATTTATAAATAAGCAAGAATAAAAATACGATGAACCACAAGGCTGCCGCTATATTTTTATCTGCACCCTAAACTACGGCTTTTGGGCATATTCGGCAAAGCCCGGAAATTACATGATTTCCGGATCGTGAAGATAGAATTTTGCCCTTTTACATGGGAGTTTCAGTGGTTTTAGCTCCTGTCACATAACGCACCCGCCACAGCCGTTAGTTTGTAAAGTTTATTCGCAAACCCCTGCCAGCCTGTTATGCTTTGCGTATAAAACCCAAAAAAATTGCCGATTAGGCGATTTTTACCCTGTAAACTGTGTTAGTAGCGCGTAGCGCTACTAACACAGGCCGGATAATTGTGGTTTTTATAACTTTTTCGGGGAGTCTGTTATAGATACGAAGCTCCGCGCAAGGGATTGGAGGGGTGCCGTCAATCCTGAAAGGATTGGCGCAAGCAGCCCCGCCGTAGGCGGGGCCGGAGCGAAGCGGAGCCCCGCAAAGCCCGGCCCGGCGCTTGCGCCGGGTGCGCCCAAATTCCAAAACTGAAACCACAAGTTTAATAGTGTTGGGATACTAGAGGCAGCAGGCGGGGTTGAAATTTGAGTGGTAACGTGGGATAATTGCGGCGGAGAGAAAATTTATGGCGCGTGGTGATATTGGAAAGTCATTATTGCTTTTACTGTTAATACTCATTATTTCGGCAGGCGGACTGCTGTGGTTTGACTACCTTAACGTTATAGATGTAAAAACGATATTCGCTCCCATATACCGGCGACTGGGTTTGGGTGCGCGGAGCCAAAATACCGTACCGCGTGGCGAAAACCTTGACCTTGACGCGGAAAGGCTTGCGGTACGGCTTGAAACGCTTGATCTGCGTGAAATGGAACTCAGGAAGCAGGAAGACGAGATAAAAAACCGGCAGGCGCAGATAGAGCAGATGTCCGCCGAGTTGGAGGACAGGCAAAAAGGACTTGATGAGCGCGAGAATTCTATGGATACGCTGACTGAACAGGCCTCCTCTTACGAACGCAACATTGAACAGAGTGCCCGTTACCTAAACGGAATGCCGCCCAGGAACGCCGTAGCGATAATCGAAGCGATGGATGATCAGGAAGCCATAGACATTATGCGCAAGGTTGATGAAATAGCTCTGGCGGAAGGCGCGGCATCCGTTGTTTCATTCTGGCTTTCGTTGTTACCGCCAGCCAGAGCCGCTGAAATTCAGCGCAAGATGAGTATAAGGCCATAAAAAGTTTAAGGAATTCAAAACAGCATGATGGATAATGTTAGACCCGTAGTTAAAATCTTTTTGGCCGCGCCGGGCGGTCATGGAAAACCCTTTTGTGGACCCGGCATGATAAGATTGCTCGAATCGATTAACGAAACCGGCAATGTTCGTCACGCCTGCGAAAATATGCAGATGTCGTACAGCAAGGGCTGGAAACTGTTAAAGGCCCTGGAAACATGGCTCACATACCAGGTGGTGGAGCGCAAGCAGGGTGGCAGGGGCGGCGGCGAGACCCGCCTTACCGAGGAGGGCCTCGACTTTCTTAAAAAACACCGCGCCTTTGAAACCGAATGCATGGATACCGTAAAAACACTGTTTGACAGGTACTACGCCGGGCCGGTACAAGGTAGAAACTAAAAGCCAAAGCCGGGCCCGCGAATTAACACTGATTTATCCTGATAATTCGTGAAAATCATCCGTATCATCCGCGGGTTTTCGGTATTCCGCCGGGCTCACGTCAAATAGAGCCCGGCGCCGTATCAAGCTCGTAATCGACACCCGCCACATCGAAACCGTGCGCTTCCAGAAAGTCGTGTTTGAATCCCGCCGCGTCCGATACGGAGTAGATGTTCTCTTCCGTGATCTGATCCAGCAGCGCGGCTGCTGCCCGCTGAACGTCATCGCGCATCTCCAAATCATCGATACGTATACGGCCCTCCCCGTCAACCAAAGTCTTTTTGGCATCGCCGGCGGCATCGGGTGTGTAAAGACGCTCGCGGAACAGGCGCGTTATCTGTTCGATGCAGCCTTCATGCAGCCCTTTTTCCTTCATCACCTTGAAAAGGCTCGCGATGTACAGCGGAATTATCGGGATCACGGCGCTTGCACGGGTTACAAGCGCCTTGTTCACGGACACCCATGCGTGTTTTGCGTTGTCCGCGCCTTTCGCGTTGTCCGCACCTTTCGCGTTGTACGCGCCGCCGCTTGCCGCAAATCTCATATTGATGGCGCGGGCCGCCCGTTCCAAATCCTCTTTTGCCCGCCCTATCGTGCCGTTTTTGTAAATGCCCCAGGAAAGTTCCGGCCCGATGTACGTGTAGGCGACGGTACGGCAACGCGGCGAAAGCATACCCGCCGTTTCCAGCGCGTCTATCCAGAGCTCCCAGTCTTCCCCGCCCATCACCTTTACGGTGGACGCGGCTTCTTCATCGCTTGCCGGTTCCACGCTTACCGTGCTGATCTTACCGCTTGCCAAATCGAAGGTCCTGCCGGAATACGGCGCGCCGATAGGTTTTATCACGGACTTGTACATTAGGCCAGTTGCCGGATCCGTCCTTACTGGGGAAGCCAGCGAGTAGACCACAAGATCGATTCCGGCGGGCAGGCCCGCCGCCTTTGCCATACCCCTTACCGCGCCTATGACGGCTGACTTGGTATCGCCTGAAAAGGCGTCCGCGTTCAGCGTTATAGCGGGGAGCCCTTCGGCGGCGGCCTCCCTGTCGAAGCAAAGGTTATTGTACCAGCCCGGCGTTCCCGGCCTGGTATCCGAGGCGGGTTTTTCGAAAGAGACGCCGGCGGTAGCCGCGCCGCAGCCGAAAGCCGCCGCTATCCGGCTTGCAAGGCCATAACCTGTAGAACAGCCGATTACCAGCGCGATACGCGGCGAACCGTCAGGCTTTTTGCCGCCAAACCGTTCCTTTACATAGGCAATCTGGTTTCGTACCACTTTCGCGCATCCGGCAGGATGGCTGTTCAGGCAAATATTACTACGAATCATCGGTTTAATTATCATATTCATCTCCTCTATCAAAAAGCGGCGGAAGCGCCGCTTATACTGAATCGAACATTAACACGAATGTGTTAATGTATCATCTATTATCTATAGTATTGTATCAGGCGTTAGGCGCCACAAGGCACATCCATTCGGCTTCCGCCGCAAGCTCACCGCCTGAATACAGCTTGCCGGCCTGCTTTATCATCTTTGACGAGACGCGCAAGTTTTCAATCTCACTGCGCGCCTCATCTCCCGGCCTTACCTGACGGCGGAATTTGACCTTGTCCACCGTACCCAAGAAAAAAAGCGCGCCCTCGCCAATTATTCCCAGTTTGCGAAGCCCAGCCCCGCCGGATTGGGCCATCGTTTCCACCAGAATAACGCCCGGCACAACCGGATACCGCGGAAAATGCCCGGCAAAAAAGAATTCGTTACCGGTAAAAATATGCCGCGCTATGATACGCTCATCTGTCGCCTCGATGATTTCGTCCACAAACAAAAACGGACTGCGGTGCGGCAATAACTTTTCGATCTCTGCCATATTCTGATCACTCATCGTTTATTTCTCCTGTACTATTCATAATGTTAGGAGGGTGAAGTCTCCCCCTGCGGTCGCACTACGTTGCGCCCTACCCCCTCACCTAGGGGCTTGGTGGAGGTTTTGACTACCGTGTCATTCGCTCTACCAGGCCAAAGGCTGCGCCTTTGGAACGGCCTTCCCCCTAAAACCCCACATTCCTTAACGCGCCCGCCTGCCGGTACCGCGCGTCTGGGACGCTTCATGTAAACAGCATAGCACAAGCGGCATGGCTTCCACCAGCGCCAAAGCACCTAAGGAAGCGCTGATTAAATAGGGCGGCGGAATAACCGGCTACGCCGGTTATTTCCGGAGTTTGCGGAGCAAACTCCAGCCGGTGTTGGGCTCAACGCGAAGCGTTGAGCTTGGTGTTGGTGGGGCCCCTGATTGGGGGGTAGCGGAATACCGCGCTTGCGCGGGATGGAGCGTAGGGGGCGCGGCGATGATGCGGCTATGTGCCGGTGACGGCATGGAAAACAGCGCCCCCCTTTTTAATAATCAGCGTTGCCCTAGACCCCGCAGGGGTGTAAGCTAAACCCCGATGGGGTGTAGTCTAGACCCCGCAGGGGTGTAAGCTAAACCCCGATGGGGTGCAGGCTAAACCCCGCAGGGGTGCAGGCTAGGCCCCGCAGGAGTGTAGGCTAGACCCCGATGGGGTGTAAGCTAGACCCCGCAGGGGTGCAGGCCGGCGGCCTGTCGCGCTCTTTCCCATGCGGATAGTCAAAACCAGCTTGGCTCATAATTCGGCTTCCTTCCCCGGTTCAGGGTGGTTTCCTCCCTCCGGGCGCTTCGCTTGGGGCGGCAACCGCCCCGCAAGTCTCGGATATACCAGCGCTATACCCGCGCTATTTTGAGCATCTGACACAGTTCGGCCATGTTTGTGGGTTTGGGCTGTTCCACGCCCTTCTTTGTAACTTTTACGTTTATCACGGCAAACACGCGGAGTGGTTTTGAGGTGCCGCGCAGCTTTACGGGCGGCAGTTCTTCCGTGATGAAGTATTTGCCGGCAAGCGCCATTGTGCTTTCACTTATCAGTATGTCCGTGCCGAAGCGCCTGTTCAGCGACTCAAGCAGGCGGGCCCGTTTAGCCGCGCCGCCTGTAAGTGTGTACGCGGAACGTCCCTCCGGGCCTATCTG
>JAITAE010000175.1 GCA_031284295.1 Spirochaetaceae bacterium | reverse complement strand
GCAAGCATGAAGGGTGAGTTTGAAAACCGTCTGAAACAAGTGATGGAGGCCGTGCGGAATTCGGAAACCCCCATCATTCTGTTCATAGACGAGGCGCATACGATGATAGGGGCGGGCGGGCAGGCCGGTCAGGGGGACGCGGCAAACCTGCTAAAACCCGCGCTTGCGCGTGGGGAGCTTCGCTGTGTCGCCGCCACGACATATCAGGAATACATCAAATATTTCGAGAAGGACCCGGCGCTGACACGCCGTTTTCAGAACATAATCATTGACGAGCCGGACGACGAAAAGGCCGCCGGCATGATGCGCGGTATCGCTGGTACTCTCGAAAAACATCACAATGTGTCCATTCTGAATGAGGCTGTGGAGGCTTCCGTAAAACTTTCCCGCCGCTACATTCCCGCCCGCCAGCTTCCCGACAAGTCGGTGAGCGTTCTTGACACCGCTTGCGCGAAGGTCGCGCTGAGCCAGAGTTCCGAGCCCGCCGGTCTTGAATACTGCCGCCGCAGGATAGACGCGCTAAAGCTGGAAACGGACATACTCAGGCGGGAAGAGGCCGGCGGTTTTTCTCATGGGGAAAAGATAGCCGCCCTTGACGAGGAAATAAAGCGCGAGACTGAGAAAAAGGAGGCGCTTGAAAAACGTTTCGAGACGGAAAAGGCGCTTACCGCCGATATTATCAGGCTTCGCGGCGAGATTGAGGCGGAAAGCGGCGGAGAGGCGGCGCCTGAAAAACTTGAGCTTGCAAAGAATGAGCTTGCCCAAAAACGGAAGGAACTGTCGGAATCCCAGGGGGATAAACCGCTTGTATTTTCCCATGTCGATGGTCAGACGGTTTCCGCCGTCATATCGGAGTGGACGGGTATTCCGCTTGGCAGGATGGTAAAAGACGAAATCAAGTCGGTACTGACGCTGGATCAGGAACTAAAAAAACGTGTGATAGGTCAGGATCACAGCCTTTCACTAATATCTAAGCGGATAACCACTGCCCGCGCTTCGCTGGCGGACCCGAACAAGCCGATAGCGGTCATCATGCTGGCCGGAACCTCCGGTACGGGCAAGACGGAAACGGCGCTTGCCTTAGCCGAGCAGATTTACGGCAGCGAGGAGAGCATCATCACTATCAATATGAGCGAATTTCAGGAAGCGCACACGGTTTCAACGTTGAAAGGCGCGCCCCCCGGCTATGTCGGTTACGGCGAGGGGGGCGTTCTTACCGAAGCGGTGCGCCGGAAGCCTTACAGCGTGCTGCTCCTTGACGAGGTGGAAAAGGCGCACCCGGACGTACACGAGATATTCTTTCAGGTTTTTGACAAGGGGCAGATGGAGGATGGCTCAGGCAGGCTGATAAACTTTAGGAACACCGTCATCATTCTGACTACAAATGTGGGAGATTCCATCATAGCGAAACTCTGCGGGGACGAAAGCAAGCTGCCGTCCCCCGAGACTCTGGAGGAAGCGATACGACCCGCGATGATGCACACGTTTCCGGCGGCGTTGCTTGGGCGTTTGCAGATTGTACCCTACTACCCGCTTGGAAAAACCGCGTTGTACTCTATAATCGATCTGAAATTCGATCGGGTTAGGAAGCGGATAGCGGAAAACTATAGCGCGGAGCTTGAGCTTTCCGCCGCGGTCAAGGACGAGGTTATCCGGCGTTGCGACAACGCCGCTTCCGGCGCGAGACTCATAGACGCTGTTATCAACAACAGCATACTGCCCGACATCAGCGCGAAAGTCTTGAATAATATAATGAAAAAAAAGATACTTGTAAAAGTGTCTATAGACGTGAAGGATGAAAAATTCACGTACAAATTTTCGAGTAAGGAGGCTGAATAAATGCCTACGCCAATAGCTACGATAGCTAATTTAACCGCGACCGGCGATGTGATTATCGGGCCGGGAGCGCTTACCACGATGGTAAAGGGTCTACCTGTGGCCTGCATGGGGGATGCCGTTGCCGGGCCTTTATGTATAGCCGGTGTTATAACGCTGACTACGGCGCTTAACATATTGTCGAAAGGCCGCCCCACTGCTAACATCGGCAGTGTTGTAATGGGTGTTTCGATGCTGGGTTTTCCCATCGTAACGTCGGTGCTGGTCTGCCCGAATGTAAACGAGATTGTGTAGAGAAGGGCAGTGAGTAGTGAATAGTTTGTAAAAAATGGGGGGGGGGGGGTATAGTTAGTAGTGAATAATGAATGATGTAAATTAGTTAAACAAATCTTGCAAGATGCGAAGCGTTTTGCTGTTTTTAAGCGGATGTTGTTCAAAACTGAAATTTTTGAACGGCTCTATTATAATTATATGATTGCAAAATAGATTTTTAAAATTTCAGGTTTTGAGCGGCAACGTTTAAAAAGCGATTTTTTGGGGTTAAAGTGGTATTTTACCCAATTATTACAGGCTGTTACAAAATACCGGATTTTGGAAATAGATAATGTAACCATAATAAGTTATAATAGTTTATATAGTATAAACAACATAATGGAGGTTATATTATGGCAAGTGTTTATTTTTTACAGTTGGATGGAATCGAAGGTCAAGCTTCCGATAAAGCTCACGACAAGTGGGTCGAGCTTGTTTCGTTTTCACACGGTGCTACGCAGAATGTATCAATTCAGCGGAGCGGAGATGTAGCGGGACGAGGGCAATTGCTGCCATTCAAGTTCACGCACGCGGTGGACAAGGCAACGCCGAAGATTCAGCTTTACTGCATGAACGGTAACAAGATAGCAAAGGCGGTATTCGCTTATTGCCGTGTTATCGGCGGAACGCAGACTCCGGTGTACGAGGTAACGATGGAAAATGTCCGCGTTTCTAAGTCTGAGGTGAAGACGATTAACACCAGCGCTACGGACGACCCGCTTGCGCAGCAGCCTGTTGAAGAGGTGGAACTGGTTGTCGGAAAGATAACGTGGAAAGTAACGCCTATCAAACCGGACGGTTCAAAAGACGGAGCGATTGAGGCCTCTTACGACCAGATCGCAAACGAGTAGCCGGCTGAAGGGTTGGCGTACCGCCGCTTTATGCAACTCAGCGTTCGTGAACGCGGTTGCCGAGCGGCGGTACATTAATGTGAATGGTAACGGTGATGCGTCAACATTGTTAACGCATCACCGGACCTTAGGAGCGCGTTATGGCTGGAGAAACGGCAGTTTTAGAAGTAAAGTTTGCTGGTAACGGACTTACCGGCCTGTATCCCTGGGATCTGGTTTTGGAAGAAGGCTTTTCGCGGCTTTACAGGGCGGAGCTTACCGCGCTGTCGTCCCAAAAACATACGGCGGAAGAACTTGCCGCCGCGGTTGACAACGGCATTTCCGTAATCATCCGGGAAAAACTGGTAACCAGCGCCGTTTACAGGGTTCGTTACCTGCACGGTATCGTTACCGCGGCCATCAACAAAGGCGTATTTTGCAGCGCGTCTAAAAGCGACTGCTACACGTATGTTTTTGTGATAGAGCCGGAGCTTGCCCGCCTTAAATACACCCGCCATACGGCGCCGTTCTACAAGATGAGGCCCGCCGCCATTACCGAAAAGATTCTGAGCGATTACAAAATTGACGTTCAGGTAAAAGACGATTACATTTCGCGTGGAAAATTCGGCAAAAATCTGATGTTTAACCAATTTAATATATCGGACCTTGATTTTATAGACGGGATTACGCGGCTTTACGGCATATCTTATGTATTCAC
>JAITAE010000106.1 GCA_031284295.1 Spirochaetaceae bacterium | reverse complement strand
CCAAACGCCTCATTCACTTCCTTAAACGTATGCCCCGCGTCTTTATATTTAAGTACACGCTTTCTAAATTTTACATCATATGCCATGCTTCAGTGTATACTAAATATCATCGGCTTTGTCAAGTGGCACTACTATAACTAGATTCGAGTCGGATATAACTAAGCCTGAGTCGGATATAACTAAATCCAAGTCGGATTTGCCTAAGTCCGGGACAAGATACAGGATGAGTTCGCGAGCGGCTCAACGCGAAGCGTTGAGTTTGGGCGCTAAAAACTTATCTAAAACAGCGGCCTGGGCCGCCTTTCTTAGCATCCTTCAAAACATCACTTATGCAGCGAATCCGGCACGCGCTAGTTAAAAGGCTTACACTTTGGGACAAGCGCTTTAAGCGCGCCATCTTTTTGGATAACAAGGTCGTCCGCGTAACCGGTCGTGCGCTGATCGGGTTTCAGGCGGCGTTTCATCGCCTCATGTCCCTGTGTGCAAAACGCCATGCAACGGCCGCATAGGGTGGCGCCGTAAGTGGATTCAGCAATCTCGCTTATTCGTATGCCGCCGTCCCGCCTATGCCAGAGCTGCTCGTAAAAAAGTTCCGGGGAGGGGTGTTCTTCGTAAGGTACATCTACTTTTGGGTTAAAGGCGGCGCCCTGCCACACTTTTGTTGAAAGCCCCCGCGACTGGTGCAGGCATTTATCATGATGACTACGCGCGTAACGGTATGTTTTTCCGCCCATTCTGCATTCATGCGGCGGGTTCAGCGTCAGCGCGCCTGCGGGACAGTGCTTGACACATTCAAGACAGCCGTCACAGACATCCTGCTGATCGAGCAGCTTTTCGGCTGGTGTCAGCGGCGCGGTCGTAGGCACCGCGACAAAGCGTTGCCGGCTGCCATACTCTTTGGTAAGGGCAATACCGCTTAAGCCGAAAGACGCAAGGCCGGCGGCAACGGCCGCGTGACGAAATGAGATCATGCCGTAGCCTTTTTTGGGCGCGCCGTAAGCCGTACCCCGCGCCGGTATTGGAACCGTTGCGTACCCGTGTTCCTCAAGAAAATTTGACATATGGTATATAAGCACATCAAGTTCCCTGTTCAGGTAGGCATAACCGAACAGATTGTAACTGTACGCCGCTTTACCGCGCCGCATGATTTCAAGCGCCCCGTCCGGTATATGTAGCGACATGACGACAAGCGAGCAACATCCCGGAAGCACATCCATAGGACGAAAACCCGCCTCAAGCGTCTCGTTTAATAAATTTGCATCGGCGATTCCTGTAAGCGCCGCGCCCAGTTTTTTTGCGTAGTCCTTGACTTCCACCGTTAATTCTTCATCAAATACGCCGTCCATACGGCCTCCTATTTATCTTTTTCTTGTCCAATGCAGTATCCGGTTTTTTATCCTGTCGAAAATAAACATTATGATCACGACAACCGCCGACAACACGAACATACCGGCAATCACACGATCATATTCCGCGAAATCCGCGTAGTATTGGACAAAATACCCCAGCCCCGCCCGCGCTCCGAATATCTCGCCGACTGTAAGCAGGATAAAACTCATAATTAAACCGGATTCGATACCGGAAAAAATTGAAGGCATTGCGCCTGGCAGGATGATTCTAAAAACCAGCTTCGCGCCTTTCAGGTTGAGGCATCGCGCGTTGTCAATCCAGCGCGGCTCAAGAAAAATTATCCCGTTGATCGTGCTGCGGAGGACGGGCCAGAAAACCCCGACCGTGATAACCGACGCGGATGACAGCCAAAACGTAGGAAATATCGCGATCGCGTATGGTATCAGCATGGTCGGCGGAATCGGGTTTAGCGCGCGAAATATCGGCATAAAAAGCAGCTTTAACCTTTCGTTAAGACCGACAACGGTACCTATGCCTACACCCAGCAGGACGGCGACTGAAAGCGACGGGAACAGCAAACGCATGGAACTGAGGAAGCCCCGCCAAAGAAGTTTCCTTGACGCAAGCAGGGCGCGGAATATTTTTCCAAGCCCGGGAAATATGAGCGGATCAAGCAGCCGCCCGACATCGGTAACGAGCCAGTACAAAACAAACAGGCCGGCGATTATTAAAACTGAACCAAAATAATTTTTAAAGATATTTTTCATATTCCCGATCCGTCCTGTTCAATAGACGGTTTTTCAATCTGTTCATCCACCAATTCGTTAAGCCTGTCCAGTAAGATATTCCGCAATTCGACAAAGCGCGGGTGACGCAACGCGGAACCGTGCGAGCGGGGGCGGCTTAAATATGTTTTTAGTTCAAACGCGACGCGCCCCGGCTTGGAACCCATTAAAATTACGCGGTCACCCAAAATCAGAGCTTCTTCAACGTCATGCGTCACAAACAGCACGGTTTTGCCGTTACCGCCGGAACTTCCCTGCCATAGCTCAAGCAGGGCGTCCTGCTGTTTTGCCCGTGTAATTTCGTCCAGAGCCCCAAAAGGTTCATCCATAAGCAGGAGCGGCGCGTTTTGGGCGAGGGCGCGGGCAATCGCGGAACGCTGACGCATACCGCCGGAAAGCTCGCCCGGAAGCTTCCTGCCTTCGCCCGAAAGCCCCACAAGTTCCAAATATTTTTCCGCGATGCGCGTCCGCTCCGCTTTTGTCGCGCCCAGCCGCGCCTGTTCCAGGGCCAGCGTTACATTTTCCAGGCAACTCATCCAGGGAAACAGGCTATAGTCCTGAAACACAACGGCCCGGTCGAGTCCCGGTCCGGTTACAGGCTGATTATCAACGGTAATAGAACCTTCGGCAGGAAAAATGAGCCCCGCAAGCAAGCGCAGCAGGGTACTTTTTCCGCAGCCGGAAGGCCCTATCACCGAAACAAATTCGCCTTTTGCTATGGACAGGCTTACCTGTTGAAGCACAGTTTCACCGCCATAGCCAAAGACTATACTGTTTATGTCTATATATCCGCCCATTTCAGGTGTTTTGATCGACGAAGCGCGCCGAGAGGGTATCCCAATACGGTGAAGGCGCTTCTTTTTTAACACGTTCCAGCGCCTCCTGATATAGCGAGGTATCAATTACCGCGTAAGGATCAACCTTGGTTTCAGGGTCCAAATAATTGATAGCCTTCATCCGTTCAAACATCCCCACAATGGCTTTGGTATTCGGATCAATGGCGAGCTCCACGTGCGGCGCGAATGTAATATCGCGCGCGTTCTGCTCCGTAAAATTCTGCTGATGTACATTCGCCTGAACCCCCGCTTCCGGGTCTTCGTTGAACTTTTTTTCCGCCAGCAGCAGAGCCTTGATGAACGCTACGAGCGCCGGTCTTTTGTTTTTCAACGCGGTCTCCGTCGTAACCACACGGCAGCAGGGGTGATGCGGAAAAAGATCCGTGGTATACAGCGGGACAGCGAGTCCCGCATCGCGAATCTGCACCGTTATAGCGGTTGAGCCAACCCCGACATCAACCTTCCCGCTTTTCACCGCTTCAAGAACATCCACCGGACGTTTGAATTCAATCACCTCCAGATCGCGGCCCGGCTCCAGACCCGCGTCGTACAAGGCCCCGCGAAAAACCACATCCGGGGTAAACAGGCGCGGCGTTCCGACGATCTTTCCCTTGAAACCGCTCACATCCTTATACAGGGCGGCATTCTCAGGCTTGGTAAAGATGGGGTGCGAACCGGTCGCGTTTCCGGCAATGATGACAAGAGGCGCGCCGTTCGTTACCAGCGTAAGCGGGGCGCTTGTGCCGAACGATACTCCTACATCCAGTTTGCCTACTTCAAGAGCGGCAAGCCCGTCCGACGTGCTTGAAAACGGAATAAACTCCGTATCTACTCCCGCCAGCGCGAAGTAACCTTCTTCGGCAGCCAGCATGGGAAGCGTGGAACTTGCGCCGGGTTGAAAACCGATCACTACCTTTCCAGTCTTCTTTTGCCCGTCGCCCGTAGCCCAAAGGCCCGAAATCCCAATAAAAACCAGCAAAGGCAAAACAAATAAATATTTCTTCATAACAAAATCCTCCAAAACATTAGTGATAAAGCGAATCCGGTACGCCGTGAACCTCTACAAACGTGTTTTTGGCAAGCGCGCCAACGTCAACGTCCTTTGCCAGGAGACCCAGTTTTTGCAGGTCGCCAGAGTTCCTCTGTATCGCGGGAAGCGCCTGGCTGACGGACGCGCGGTAGTCGTAAGTCTTCAGAATCTGACCGTTTATAATGGGGTCGCCGGGAACGAACTTGTTGGCTGCCAAAATTTGCGCGCTCTCCTCAGGATTTTCCTGGACATATTGTGCGGCCTTCTGTATGGCCCGCAGAAATTTTGCCGTTTCCTCCGCATGATTCTTTAAGGTTTCGGTACGCACGGCGACGACGCAGCAAAATTCATCTTTCAGGTAGTCGTCAGTGGCGGTGTTGATGATCGCGACGCCGCGTCCGTCGTTCTCTACGATCTGGGCGCTGGGATCATTAAGCGCGATCGCGTCAACCACGCCGCGCTCAAGCAGCAGCGGCAGCTCGGCGGCGCTTTGGAAGATAAACTGCACGTCCGGATTCTCACCCTCCACCCGGAAACCCGCGTTTGCGAGGTAGCGTTTTGCTATGATGGTCGGGCTCGCGCTCGGGCTGGCCGCTCCAATAGTCTTGCCTTTCAGGTCGGCGGGCGTTTTGATGGCGGAACCGGGCTTCACAAGCACCTTGATACAGCCGGTATGCAGCGCAAGCGGAATCTGCACGTCAAGGCCGTTCGCAAGCGGCTGTATCAGTGTGGCGAGCAGGCTATTCGTCCCGTCAACCTGGCCCGTGGTGAGCAGGTTCATCGTCTCGCCGTCTCCGATGTTGATCCGTTCCCATTTGAGACCCTCGTTACCGAAATAGTCCTTCGCTATCGCGATGTAGAACGGCGCCGCGCACAAGGTTGACGTAACGGCGAAGCCCACTTTGAACGTGTACCCGCCGCCGCTCTCCTTATCCTTCCCTCCGGTTGCGAATACGGCGTTAAACGCGAGGGAAACCAACAGAAACAAAATTGTAATTCTTTTCATACTTTACTCCTAATGATATGTTTTACGGGCTCAAGTCCCGTGTTTTATGGGTACAAGTCCCATTAAACCTGTTTTGTCGAAGCCTAAGCCTCTTACTGATATGGGTGCGCCGCCCGGCCCGCGCCGGCGGAATACGCCCCGGCTAAAGCTGGTACTCCAGATCCGCGCCCTTGCCCGCAAAGTGCAGGATGCGCAGGATTTTTGCGCGCAGATCCAGAAATTCAGGATCGTCCCTGCGCCGCGGCCTCCCTATCTCTACATTTATCAGCTTTTCAATCTTCGCGGGACGGGCAGACATCACAACGATGCGGGTTGCCATGAATATGGCCTCGTCCACATCGTGCGTTACCATCACGGTTGTCATCCGATGTTGCTGCCAAATCTTCAGTATCTCGTCCTGCATACTCATACGTGTAAACGCGTCGAGCGCCCCAAGCGGTTCGTCCAGCAGCAGCACCTTTGGCCGGTTTACCAGCGTCCGCGCCAGAGCGGCCCGCTGGGCCATGCCGCCGGAAAGATGGTGCGGGTATGCCTTTTCAAAACCTTCCAGGCCTACAAGACGGAAGTATTCCGGGATGCTGTGTTTTTCCTGTTTGTACACCTTACGGGCACGGAGGCCGTAAGCTATATTCTCGTAGATAGTCATCCACGGAAACAACGTCGGGTCCTGAAACACCAGGCCCCGCTCATAGCCCGGCTCGCTTATGGTCTTTCCGTCCAGCGTAAGCCTTCCCCCGTCCGGCAGGGCGAGGCCCGCGATCAGGCGCAACAATGTCGATTTGCCGCAGCCGGACGGCCCTATCAACGAGACAAACTCGCCCGGCTCGAAACGTAAATCCACATTGTTAAGTACAGTCATCTCGGTTCCGTCATTCTGCGGGAATGTTTTAAGAACCGCCTCTATTTCTATCAGTCCGAATTCCGCCATTGTTCACCCCTACCAGCGTATAGTGCCTTTTTGCCAGCTCAAAACCCTGTTGCGAATTCTGAATTGCAGGCCGATCAGGAACGAAAATGTGAGAGCAATGATGATGAGAGCCGCATACACATTGGCATAGGCCAGTGTTTCACGCTGCCAGTTTATGTACCAGCCTATGCCGAATTTGCAGCCGATCATTTCCGCCGCCATTAAGGTCAGGAAACAGGCCGATGTCCCGTTGAAAAGGCCGGTAAACACGCTCGGCGCGGCGGCGGGAAGCGCGATCGTAAGTATATTCCTGAGCGCAGTCGCGCCAAGCGTGCTGGAAACCTCAAAGTAAGTTTTGCGGACATTCATAATGCCGGAACTTGTCAGCACGGTGGTCGGGAACCAAACTCCCAGCGCTATAAGAAAAACACTTGCGCTTGTCGGCTTAAAAAACACGACCAGGGCTATCGGTATCCACGCTGTGGACGGGATGGGCCCCACAACCCTAATAAACGGCATCACCCAGTAGTTAAAGCGCGGGCTCCAGCCGATCACCGTGCCGGTCAGCACCCCGGTAAGCGCGCCCAGCAGGAAGCCGCCCAGCAGCAGCCTGAGGGAATATACCAGACAACGAAGCAAAAAGAGCCAATCCGTTATAAAAACCCCGATAATACGTTCCGGCGCCGGAAAGTAAAGGCTCGGAATTACGCCGAATTTTAGGGTTAAAAGGTTGTAAATGTTGAGCGCGAGAAAGCCTACCGCAAAAAACGGCGCCTTGTACGCCAGAGTCCTGCCAAACCGTTCCCAAATTAGGCTTATCAGCGCCGAAACTACAAAAATTGCCAGCAACAGCCAGGAAAATCCCGTAAAATAGGTAAGCTGTTTCGGTCTGTAACCCGGATACACCGGTAAAAGCCGATGTAGCGCCAGCATCAGGCCAAGTGAGAGTATGGGCAGCAAAATTTTCCAGTCAAAGCCGACAAAATGCGGGCCGCCATTTACGAGGGCCTGTTTAGCTTCAGACATTTTTCCTCCGGTATTTACCTTATAATTCCAATGAAACTACTATGATATTTCTGAAACTTTTTGTCAAGGCGGCCAGCCGCCTTTTAAATACACTGTTAGCTTCAGTGTTATCCCGGATATTTTCCATGTCTTCAACGATTCTTATGAGGGTGCGCGCCGGGAAAGCGGCTTGTACCGTCTGAGGCATGAAAAACAACCTCTTTCAGAATGATGAATGAGGCCGCCGCTAGGCGGGCGGCTGTCGAGTCGTCCTTGAGGGAGGGCTTGCGGCGGCTGATCCGCGGGAAGCATACCGATTATCACAGTTTTTCAGGGCCGTATGTTTTACTCTGCGGGAATATCCTGTGCGGAAGGTGTTGTATATGACAAATGTCATTTTTGCCGATCTTTTTACGAAAAAACAAGGCAAGGCACTGCTTGCACGTCCATTTAATTATTAGTGGAGGATATTATGAGAAAAGAATTTTTTGCACTGTTTTTTGCGTTTACACTGCTGTGCGTCATACTGCAGTCGTGCGAGGATGATGCTGCAATCAACAAGATTTTGGGTGTGGGCGCCAACGCGCCCGTGTTCATATCGTACAAGGCTGTCTCGGGCGCGGAGGTTGAATTTCAGTTTTCCGTGCCGGTTAAGGTGCTTGAGGCCTATGTTGATGAAGCTGTGAGGTTTGAGCCATTCCCGGAGGATGAATATGCGTTGATAGTCACGCTCAAGTTCGCTGGGGACCATTCCGGCGGCATGAGCATTACGGCCGATCTGTTGGTGGAAGATGCGGACGGTAACAGCCTGAACCTGCTTGTCCCGTTCAAAACACGGAACAACCGGCTACCGGCGCTCAAACTGAACGAGGTACGGTTTGATTACGGCAAAAACTCCAATGGGATATATACGCTGGAGTTTATAGAACTGCGTGCCGAAGCGGACGGAAACTTGGGCGCGATGCGCCTGTTTGTGGCAAGTACGAGCATGGACGAGCCGGTCTATGAATTCCCTCAGGCGGAAGTTAAGGCCGGTGACTACATAGTGCTGCATATGCGCACGAAAGAAGGGGACACAGCTAAAGACGAACTCGGAGATAAACTCGATCTGTCGTCCGCGAAAGCAAGCAAAGATGATGATGTAAGCGATACTGCCCGCGACCTCTGGGTGGGGGGTAACGAAAAGACCCTGCATAAGGCGGACGTTATTTACCTTGTTGACCAGGATGACAAGATCATAGACGCGCTTGTAGTCGCTGATAGTTCGGATGCCTGGGCAAAGAACAAAACGCTTGCCAAAGCCGCCGAATTGCTGGCAAAGCAGGGCGCATGGTTTAGCAAAGATGGCAAACCTGTTAAATCGCCCGGCTATACGGACTCGGTTGTCAACGATAAAACAACGGCAACGCGCACTCTCTGCCGGGACGAAACAGCGACAGACAGCAACACATTGTCGGACTGGTACATCTGCGATACAAGTAAAGCTACACCCGGTGAAAAAAACAGTGATAAACGCTATCAAGGAAAGTAGTCCGAATCCGCATCAAAGCCCGTCGGACTTTTAGCGCATGCGCGGTAACTCAAGAGGTATTGTCCATAGATTACACGGATTTCGGGTGTTCTGAATGAAAAGGCCGTGTAATCAGTGTACGGTTTTTGACTACAAAGCAATATTAGACTTGTTCGATAACCCGGTTGGTTATCTCACAGTCTTGCAGTTTTTCAGGCTAAAAGCCTTACACAACTGCGTTTTTTAATGGAAGTTGGCGCGGAAACTGAAGTTTCCAAACAACTCTATTTAAGCCGCCGGGCGGGCCTGAATGAGCCGCCGGGCGGGCCTGAATGAGCCTCCGCGCGGCAAGCGCGCAAAATTTGCGGCGCGGTATCTTAAGCGTTGTATTAGTTTGAACGGAGGCTCGATCGGGTGCGGAAATTTATAATACCGTCTGGTTTAATAC
>JAITAE010000056.1 GCA_031284295.1 Spirochaetaceae bacterium | reverse complement strand
TAGACGGATTTGCTATGCAAATCTCCACAGTTAAATAATTTCCTTACCCGATCGAACCTCGTAAACAATGCAACGCTTACATGATACCCCGCCCTTCAGGGCGGGGAGGTTCATTCAATGGTTACTGGCGTCAAAATATAAGGATGACAATAGGGTTCGGCGGTCCTTATCATTCCAGCGCACTGGCGGCAGGAACAGGGTGATGTCGGGTGAATGCCTGATCAAGGTCAGCTATTAAATCGTCCGGATCTTCTATGCCGACTGAAAGACGGAGAAGTTTGTCGTTTACACCGGCAACAAGACGCATCGTTTCAGGTATAGCGCTGTGCGTTTGAACCACGGGGTAGGTCACGAGCGAATCCGTGCCGCCCAAACTTTCCGCAAACATTATTAGCGAAACTTTTTTTAGTATTTGTGGAATATGGCCTGAGTCCTTCATATAAAAAGAAATCATGCTGCCCGCGCCACGGGACTGCGAACACGAAAGTTCGTACTGCGGGTGGTCGGAAAAGCCTATCCAAAAGACTTTTTCAACGGCGGGATGTTTGCGGAGCCAGCCGGCAATAAGTTCCGCGTTGCGGGTCGCTTTGTCCATCCTTAGCGCAAGGGTTTTGAGTCCGCGTAGTGTAAGCCATGAATCGAACGGGGAAAGGACCGCTCCCTCACTCATCTGGGCGTCGCGCAACCGGACTTCAGCCTCATCGTTGGAATGGAGGATGAAGCCGGAAAGCGTGTCGTGGTGTCCGGCAAGGTATTTTGTCCCGCTGTGAATCACAAAATCGGCGCCAAAATCGAGCGGATTCTGTAGCCAGGGGCTTAAAAATGTGTTATCAACTATCAAAAAACCGCCTCTTTCGTGGATAAAATCGGCGCAACGGCGAATATCCGTCACTTTCATCATCGGATTCGACGGCGTTTCTATAAAAAGGGCCTTTGTTTTTTGGGAAAAATTCTTTTCAATCTGTTCAAAGTCGCTTGTGTCAAGCCACGAGAACGAAAAACCGTACTTTGAGTAGTATCCGTTGAACAGGCGGTATGTGCCACCGTACAGATCGGCGGAAACTATAATATTATCGCCCGGTTGGAACAGTTTGATCAGCGAAGATATTGCGCCCATGCCGCTGGAAAAAGCAAGGCCGTACTTGCCGTGTTCCGCGAGGGCCAGCCTCCGCTCCAGCACGGACCGCGTCGGGTTCAGTGCGCGCGAATAGTCGAAACCGGTGGATTCGCCCAAGGCCGGATGCCTGAACGTGGCGCTCTGGTAAATCGGCGTACTCACGGCGCCGGTAAGCGGGTCGAAAGATAGATCTCCGTGCAAAAGTATAGTCTCTGTTTTCATGGTTTTTCCTCTTTAAATCAGGACAGGGCCGCGTCGAAATCCTCAATTAAATCGTCCGCATCCTCCAGGCCCGCCGAAATCCGTATCAAGGCGGGGCTGATGCCTAGCCTGTCGCGTTCCGCGACAGGTATCGCGGCGTGGCTCATCCACACCGGGTACGAAGCTATCGTTTCCACACCGCCCAGGCTGACTGCGGGCGCCGCAAGCCGCGTTTTACCCAGAAAAGCCTGCGCCTGCCCGGTGGTCCTTGTTTTGAACGAAAGCACCGCGCCGGGGCCCGCCGCCTGCGCCGCGTGGACTTCGCTTCCCGGATGCCCCTCAAGGCCGGGGTAGTAGACCGCCTCGACATTCCTGTGCCGCAAAAAAAAGTCCACAAGGCGGGCCGCCGTCGCTTGCTGTGCCTCGACCCTCACCTTGAGAGTCTTCAGGCCTCGCGCTACAAGGAAACAGTCCCAGGGCCCCAGTACCGCGCCGAAACTGTTTTGAACGGCATAGATACGTTTGCCCAGTTCCCGTGTCTTTGTTACCGCGATGCCTGCCAGCACGTCGCTGTGGCCGCCGAGGAATTTTGTCGCCGAATGGACGACGATGTCCGCGCCGAGCTCAAGCGGGCGCTGCAACAGCGGGGTCATAAACGTGTTATCAACTATCGTTATTATACCGGCCTCCCGCGCGGCGGCGCAGCAGGCGCGCAGGTCCGTTATCTTCAACAGCGGGTTGGACGGGGTTTCTATGAACAGGGCCTTTGTCTCCGGCCTTAGCGTGGCGCGTATCGTTTCCGGGTTTACCGCACCCAAGGCGGTATGATCCAGCCCCCAGCGCTTAAAATAGGTGTTTAGCAGCCGGTACGAACCACCGTAAATATCTTCCGCCGCGATGATATGGTCCCCAGAGGAAAATATGCCCAGCACTGAAGCTATCGCCGAGACGCCGCTTGAAAACGCGTACCCGGCGGCGCCTCCTTCCAGCAGCGCGGCGGCGTCTTCCAGCGCCTTTCGGGTGGGGTTGCCGGAGCGGGCATAATCGTACTCAAGCCGTTCCGCAGGAGGCGACATAGCGCCCGGCCTAAAATCGGGCCCGCGGTCGAATGTGGAAGTCTGGTAGACGGGCGTTCCCAGCGCACCCGTCGCGCCGTCCGTGTCGTGACCGTTATGTATCAGCAAGGTCGCCAGTTTCATGTTATTTGAAGATATACGCGCATAAGTGTTTTGTCTAGGGCAACGCTGATTATTAAAAAGGGGGGCGCTATTTCCATGCCGTCACCGGCACATAGCCGCATCATCGCCGCGCGAAACATTGAGCGCGTTTAGATGAAAACGCCGCAGGCTGTGGCGCGGGACCAGGCCGCTGTTTAGAATAAGTTTTTAGCGCCCCCTGCGCTCCATCCCGCGCAAGCGCGGTATTCCGCTACCCCCCAATCCGCCGCCCTATTTAATCAGCGCTTCCCTAGCAGCCTGCTACGCTTTAACGCAAAATCGGGATATATTGGGTTCCCTTTCAGGTTTTGAGCGTTTTGTAGATCTGTTGTCCCACAGTAAGCGGGCTGTCAGGCCGGATTCACCTCACGCCTCCCACTCATACCCGCGAGAGCCGGTATAACAGCTTCATATTATACCCAAGACACACCCATTCTCATTCCGCGTTTACCTCCTCTAATCCCCTCAACAGAAATTGCCGAAATCCTATCTCCTGCTTTATTCGCTGTGTAAATGTTGTGGCCGCCGTGATACACGATAAAAAAGAGACAAAAAGATAGCGGGTGAATGTTATGACGGTTCCATGACCGGAGAACATTTTGAAAGATTGCTTGAGTTTAAGCTGCTAAAAATGTCCAAAGCGGTTGTACGATAATAATGGATTACGCAAGTTTCCATAGAAAGAAACAACTTGAAGAACTATGCGAAAGCGCTAAAGTTAATTTAGTGTGTCTTCTGATGTATTCTCAGGATTTTACTCCTATAGAAAAAGACTGGGCAAATATGAAGCGCACATTGTGTGATAGCACTCCCCTTTGTGATTTACTTCAGACTGCTATTTACGATTATTGGTGTTAAGTGTTCTTGAGTATAACCACTATGCCAGCGTATATTAAATCCGCTGACGGGTTGCCCGGCGATTGACAAATTTGATTTTAAAACGGATTATTACGATTATTAAAGCGGCGGCGGTGAAAAACTATGGTTTATGAGATGATACGTGAAATTTTTAATCTATGCTCCGGCAATCAGATGCGAGATGTGTTTGTAAGTGAAATCGAAACGGATGATCTTGATTCGTATGTAAAGCAGTATCTTGTCGGAAAAGAAGTAAGCTGTGAGAAGTCCGTCAATGAATCGGGCGGCGCGGTGTACGATATAGTTACGGACGAACTGAAACAGAGACTTACATTTAGCTGAAAGCCGGTTTGTTAATGACCCGCGCGGTAAACTCCCGCCGCGAAAAACACCATATTATTCCCGGCGGTTGCTGATTTTTTAGGAGGGCGTATGGCGAAAATAGAAGTGGTTACGGGTGATATTACCACGCGGAAGGTTGACGCGATTGTGAACGCGGCCAACTCTACAATGCTGGGCGGGGGCGGGGTGGACGGAGCGATTCACCGCGCCGCAGGTAAAGAACTGTACGAGGAGTGCCTTAAGGTCCCGGAAGGTCCCGGCGGACGTTGCGCTGCGGGGCAGTGTGTGGTAACGGGAGCGGGCCGGCTGCCCTGTAAAAAGGTGATCCACACGGTGGGCCCGGTTTATACCGACGGCGCCAATAACGCGAAAATACTGGAAAATTGCTACCGTAACTGCCTTGCGGCGGCGGAACGGGAGGGCCTTGCAAGCATAGCCTTTCCCAACATCAGTACGGGCATTTACGGCTACCCGCTACGCGAAGCCGCCGAGGTCGCGATCAGGGCCGTCCGCGAAACCCTGCCAAAAACGCCTTCGGTAAAACATGTGATGTTTGTATGCTTTAACCGCGAAAACTATCAAATTTATCAGGATTTGCTGAATAATGGCGAGTGAGTGGCGGGGCGGCTCATTAAGGTATAGATTCCGAAGCTGTCCTGGCCTGCGCTTTTGATGAATAGATACGAAGTTCATCCTCTTTCAGCCAGCCTTTATAGTTGCCGGACGCAAACACCCATATTTCCGCCTTTTCACCGCGCATCACAGGACGCCGTTCCAGTATCTCGACGATGGAACCTTTCCGCAGGAAACCTATCGACCTGCCGTTATCCCCCAGTTTGTCAAGGATATGGGTATAGTTTGCGCTGATAACGCCGTAACCGATAATGTAGCGCGAGAGTGGCCGCGTAAGCGGTAGTACGATTTCATTTTCAAATGAATTCCGCCTACAGGATGACGAGGTCAACGCAAGCAGGCAGGCTAAAAAAAGAAACAGGTAAACCCCGCTTTTGCACAAAGCCGTTTTGTTCAAATATGATTTATTCGGACCGCAACGGAAAAACATCAGTCTACAGCCCCCAGACGCCGTTTGATGCCGTCAAGTAATTTCAGGTCCGACGGTATAAAATCCATCGCCTCAATCTCGCCGTAAGACGCCCAGCGCCAGTCTGTATGTTCGCATAGCTTAAAGTCTGACGAAAGAAAATTTATCCTGAAAGCCTTAAGCCGCCGGGTTTGCCCGTTATTCTCAAATTCAGATTCGGCAAGCTGTTCCCCGACACTTACGCCTACGCCGAATTCCTCCATAAACTCACGGGCAAGCGCCTGTTCGCAGCTTTCACCGTTTTCAAGCTTCCCGCCCGGAAACTCCCATTTTTCACCCATCGCCCCTCCCGCCCTGCGGCGAGCCACAAAGAGCTTCCCGTCCTGAACCGCGATGCCGGCAACAGAAATATTCATGCGAAAATTATAGCACAGGCGCTCTTTATGTGTAATGGGGCCGCGCTCCCGTGGAGTTTACAAAACAAACACCGGGAGAGCGCCGCAGATTTTGCCCCCCCCCCCCCCGTGATCTAGATCCATTTTTTCACCCGGCAAGCGATAATTGTTACGGCGGCTGTACCGTAATACCGGCCTATACCTTCAGCAGACGGACTAACTCATTCTGTCGACAACACAATATGTATTGCCGGCAGCGCAACTCAATCTAACACAACAATCTTTTATGTTGAAGGCGGGAACGCTGATTTTGAGCTCAAAGGGCGTTCTCGCAAGCCATGAGCACGAGGAGGTGTTGTATGGCGTATAACACGGATTGACTCCCCCACCCAAGTGAAGGCCAATTGATAATGGCGCGGGACTGGATTTCCGTATTGGGAACAAAATGGGCAGACTGGGTCGTACCGGAGGGCGCACGGCCCTTTATCGCGCTGGCGGGCGCGGCACAGACAGCGCCGGCAGAGGCAAAAACCGAGACGACGCGCACGCCGGTGGCTACGGCCAAATGCAAGTCAGCCTTTGAAGCGATGAAGGATAAGATGCGGCACAACAAGGCCAACGCGGCTACCGGATCTTGTACAGCGTTGTCGTACCGGGAGAGGCGCCGTCCGCAAAGCCGAAGGAACTTCATAAGTCTTTTTTTACCAGACTGAAGAATGGCGCGATCGAGTTCGACTACAAAGATTCAGGCAAGACGGCGTATGTCGCGGTTCAGATCGAAAACTCAGGCGGCAAGCAGGACAATGGGGGGGGGGGGGGTAGCGCCGGCCGATCATTCCGTATTAGTTAGGGTTGGGGCGTTGCGTCGGGGAAAGGCAGTTCCAAAGGCATAGCCTTTGGCCTGGAAGGGGCGAAGCGTAGGATAGCGCGTTTCCTTAACTGTATTACAAGAGGCAGCCCGTAGAAACGAAATACAACCAACTGAAACAGAAGTTTAAAATTTAGAACTTCAGCGGGAGATGAGAGGGCGGGTAGTACCGATACGGCCGAACCAAGAAGTGGAAAGGAAAGAGTACTTGAAAAAGCCCCAGTTACACTACATCACAAGTCGAACTGTTTATGGGATGGGGTGAAGGTATCCCATTCTGTTAACTTGTTGACAGTGGGAGACTTCCCTCTCCTATTGAAGCATCATTGAAGGTTCCGTGTATGGCGGAGACAATGACTCTGCTGCCTGTGTACTTTAAATCTGCTGTCGGGTGCGGAGTCGGTGCGTCACGGGAAGATAACGAAGCGCGGCCCTGAGAAATTGCAGACCGCGCTGATAAAGGTGATGATTGGGATGAGGCGGCTGCCGCAACGCATGGCGCTGCTTAAGGGGTTAGGGAAGACGATAGTGTCTACGGCGCAGAAGATGGCAGCGGTCATACAGCACATATTGGGCGAAGGAGCAGTGTTTGACCTTGGCCGCATGGTAGACCGGAAGCTGGCGAAGAAGGCGGAAGACATGAACATGGGAGCGGCGGCGTCCTAAGGGCGATAGCCGCGAGGCCGCCCCCTCCCTCCTATTTTTCAGCGAAAACACATAAATTCAGCCGCGGCAGAAGACTAAACACGGTTTTCCACAAATTTTACCAGAAAAGTTTCACGGTTACACGCTGTGTTTGTCCTGCGGCCGGAAGTACGAAAACATATACAGGTGCTTGACACGTGAAAACCGTCATGCTATGGTTTGATAATCGGACTTGTCCGGCAGCTGGATTGACTTACGTACATTTTTAATAGAGTTGTTTAGTAACTTCAGTAGAGCTGTTCAAAAACTTCAGTTTTTGAACAGCTCTCGATAAAAAGCCGCAAAATGCGACGTAGTTTGCGAGACTTGGCGAATGAACCTGTTAGTGCATCTCTAAAAACCGTTTGTTTTTAGGTGTTTCATTAGATTTTCTGGCTACCGGCAAAGTCGCAGGCAAACCGGCCTTTAAAAACAAACCATCCCGGATTTCCGGGCTGAATAAGGAGTTCAACTTGAAAATCCCCCCCCCCCCCCGTCACGCCAAAGAATAAACCTGTGTAATGTCGTTGTACATATTGCGGCAAACGTATTTAGAAAACTTCCAATACCATTAAAACTTTCACGAAAACTATACGCAGTTTATGATTGCTATTGGAAAAAATATGGAAAATTCCAGAAAAGATCGGGATTATATATCGAAACGCATATTGCGGATCACTGTAATCTGAACTGTGCATACTGCAGCCATTACTCTCCATTATCAGGACAAAAATTCGCGGATATAGTACAGTTCGAAAGCGATTTTAAACGGCTTTCAGAATTAGGCAAAAATAAAATAGAAATAATCAAACTTATGGGCGGCGAGCCGTTGCTGAATGACAAAATCATTGATTTTATCACTACTGCCCGGAAATATTTTCCAGACTGCAAAATACAAATTGTAACAAACGGTACGCTGTTGACAAAGCAGGAGGACGCATTTTGGGAAGTCTGCGGAAAATATCATATAGAAATACTTATCAGTTACTATCCTGTAAAACTTGACTATCACGCGATTAAATGCCTGGCAAAAAAACACAAAGTAAACCTGAATTATAGCAAGATTAGCGATGATTCAAAGCGTGAGATGTCAAAATTTGAACTTGATAAAAACAGCAGGCAGGATTATAAAGAAAGTTTTAAGAAATGCGAATGGGCAAATTCCTGCATAAATCTGCGAAATGGAAAGATATACCCATGCCCGACATCTGCGAATATAAAGATATTGAATGAATATTTTGGACAGAATTTCACGCTTTCCGAAAAAGACAGCATAGATATTTACAAAGCCGGCAGCATTGACGAAATTTTTGAATTCCTCTGTAGTCCTGTGCCTTTCTGCCGTTACTGCACGCATGGGGGGGGGGGGTAGAGAATGGAATACATCAAAGAAAGAAATTTCAGAATGGCTGATGGAGACTCCGTTATGAAGCGCCTTATCAGTCTTGTTATAAAATACGGAATGAAGATGCCAAAATTTATCCGTCATTTGGGAATAAGACTTTTAGTATTGCCGCACTATCCCGGCGTTCTTATAAACTATCTGCTTCATAATAATGATAAATTTGAATACGATCTTGGGATTGCGGCCATAATGAAAAACGAAGGGCCGTATATTAAAGAGTGGATAGAGTATCATAAAGCCCTTGGCGTAGAGAAATTTTATTTGTATGACAATGAAAGCGGCGATAACACAAAAGATATTCTTAATGAATATATACAAAGCGGAATCGTTGAATATCATTACTTCCCCGGGAAAGGCTGTAAAACACAGATTCAAGCATACGCGGACGCGGTAAGAAGATACAGAAACAAGGTTAAATGGCTTGCGGTTATTGATATTGACGAGTTCATTGTACCTGTTATAAAAAACAAAATTATTGATGTTATCAACGATTTGGAAAGCGGCATTTGGCAGAAAAAACATAAAAACCTGCATGGTTTTGCAGCGCGTTGGGTGCCTTACGGTTACAACGGTCATTATAAAAAACCCGAAGGTCTTGTTATAAAGAATTTCAATAGAAACAGCGGTCCTGTAACCCTTATGAAATCCATAGTAAATCCACGGGCGGCATTTTTTACCGCGCCGTCATCGCTTCATACGCCTATGTATCTTGACATGAGTTTTGGCGTTACGGAAACAGGCGAAAAACATCCATGGGAAGCGCCAATTTCAATTAATTCAATCCGCGTTAATCACTATGTTACAAAGTCATACGAAGAATACAAACAAAAAATACTGCGTAACAGCAAAAACTGGATCGAAAGTATTTACAGGCTTCCCGAATATGAACCAAATTATTTGTCCGCCCATGAAGACCCAATTATGAATAAATACATAACTCTGCTAGGGCAATACTGATTAATTTGAGGCCAATCAGTGTTGCCCTAAGGATCAGCTCATTTAATTACACAAAACAGCGTACCGCAGGCGCACTTGCTTATGCTGTTTTGCCTGACGCTTTGTACCGCCCACGCTTTGCATCCTGTTTAACTCATTAAGGAAGGAGTGTCTACTTCGTTTATATACGCATTAAAGTAGCACCGATTGCGTCAACTACGTTGATGTGTCAATTTCATTGACATTGCGCACTCGCATAAATCAGTGCTTACCTGGCAGTCTGTAGCGCTTTGCGCATAAAACCTCCAAAAATCGCCTGCAAGGCGATTTTTTACCCTGCAAACGCCATAATTAGCGCGTAGTGCTACGACAGCAGGCCGGATAACCGTGGTTTTTATAACTTTTTTCAACGAAAAAAGTTATAAAAACCTGCAAGTGCAACAGGCTGCTAGACATGAGATGGTACGGAATGAAAACGGACAGGAGAAACAGGATTGCGAGTGGAACGCGGCCAAACGACGGTTTGAGAACAACGGGCGGCGGTACGCGTGGCTGAAACACCCTGTTGGGGGATGATTTATACTTGGCTTATGGCACCTGCAAAGTGATACCGGACAGGGTGTATAGCTTTATCTTCACCTGCAAAGGGAAAAGCCATCCGTAGCTGACGGAAACGGTGAAGAACTCGTATGCGGCTGAGTACAAGCGGTGGGAATGGAACGGTAGGAACCATCCTGAGTACCGGTATCGGTGGATAAACGAGATTGAGATACGTGACAGAAAGGAGACCCTGCCGGTGAACTAAATATATATGGAGATATGGAACGAGGGGAAAAGGAATATCCCCTATAGGAGCGCACGGATGACTGACAAAGAGATAGTAGAGGGGAATGTCAGGTTGCTTGTTGAGTGCGGGAGGGCGCGGTGGAAAGATAGAGAACGGGCACAATAAGGTACTGAAGAACCGGAGATGCAATTTGGAAACGAAGTTTCTCACCGGGCATGGGAAGACGCATATGAGAGAGCCATATACGGCACTGAATCTGCCGAGGTTTTTAATGTACGGGCTGATGTTGCCGGTGAAGGCGGAATATCAGAAAACCCGGGTCTCATTTGGGGGCGGGAGACGTTTTTCGAGACTCGCGATTTTCGTTCCGCCGATTTCCGCATTAAAGCTGGGAAGACTTCTTGATTTTCGTTCCCGGCGGTGAACCGGTAAATGTAAAATTGCTGCCTGATCGCGACTTGACTTAAGCGCCGAGATACGCCATACTTTTAAAATGCGACTATTTTTTAGAAGAAAGGAGGTGATTTTACTTGGCGAATATCGTTGTTGATGAGTACGAGCCTTTGGAAAAGGCCATTAAGCGTTTTAAACGCATGGTCGAAAAAGAAGGCATAATACGTGAATTCAAAAAACGTGAGTATTACGAAAAGCCTTCGACAATTCTTAACCGTAAAAACAAGGCTTTACGACGCAAGCTTGTAAAGAAAACCCGTGGCGGCAGAAGCAGTAAAAGCGAAAACTAGCGGTTTGTTGCATTTTGTGCATAAAATCTTCAAAAATCGACTAAAAGTCGATTTTTGACCTTGCAAACTCGCTAAGTAGCGCTACGGCAGTAGCCCATAAATCGGGATTTTCTGCGTCATCAAGCACAACAGGTTGCTATAACCGCACTGCCGCAGATGCCCCCGCCCTCAACTCGGAACATTAACACCGTAGCGCCGCTTTCCTGGCTGGGCGCAAACAAAAACAAGCGTCAGGCGAAACAGTTTGCTCAGCAGGCGATAAGGGCGGGCGGTACGGAAAGGACGGAATCAAGAACATTGTCCAAAGCCTTTGAGAGGAGTACCTCCCGGCCTTTATAGACCGGTCTGTCTATAAATACTCGGACTACGCGCAGGGTTTTGACGCAGAATTCTATCGTTTTTCCGGCAAAAAAACTTGTACTTTCATTGAACGGGCAATTTTTCCCACGGATAAACAGATCGGTTTCGAACGAAAAAGGCTCCGGTACATCAATGATCAGGTTGGTTTCGTTTACATCCAGGCCTGTTTCCAAGGACAGCGCGGAGGCAAGGCGCTTTTCATAGAACGGGCGTGTGATTATGTCGTCAAGACCGACGCACGGCCTGCTGTCGAACGGAAATTCGCCCGCAAGCGAAAAAAAACGCCCGCTGTAAGCGCGCAAACCAAGCTCGAACAGCGGGTATCCACTGCCGGCCATGCGTGACATCAAGTTGAAAAGCCCCATATCGCTAAGATTGTACAAGTCCTGCGGCCGCAGGTAGCCTTCGATAAGGCCGGTAAGCAGTGGTTTTTTGACCATAGCTGTAGCGCACCTTACCGAATGATGCCAGTAAACGGAACGATACATCATGTACTTTGAAAAAAGTATGGCCTCCACGCTTGAAATACCACGTTGATCTATATCAAGCCCTCTCTCTTTGTGGGGGTATAACATTGAAAAGATAAAGTCTATGTCCTGTGCGCCATAGGGAACTCCGCAGTAGCGGGCGTCACGGTTCAAATAGTCAAGTTTATCGGGATCCAGGCAGCCGGAGAGCAATTTTCTGTAAAAAAGAATCTCGGAATTGCCTTTTGCGTCGATGCCGCCGTCCACTATGGCGGCACAGACGGACGGGTCGCCGCCTGTGCCGCTTATAAGTGAAGACAGTTCGGGCGAAAGTATCAGTTCGCCTGATAACTGCTCGTGAGTCGAGAGTGGCAATTCCTTCAGCGAATGAGCGTACGGAAAATGCCCTGCGTCATGCAGCAGCGCCGCGCAAAGCATGGAACGTATGCCGGTGGACGAAAGCCACCCGGACGCGCCCCTGTCGCAAAGCACGGACAGCAGCCGGCGCGTCAGATGGTACACGCCGAGTGAATGAGCCGCCCTGGTATGCGTCGCGCCGGGGTAACAAAAACTTGTCGGTCCAAGCTGCGCTATGCGGTGCAACCGCACAAATACGTCTGTACGGGTGATTTTTTCCAGTTCGGGCGTCAGGTAGATATGTCCCCAAAGCGCGTCCCTTATGGGTTCGGTAAAACCGCCGCGCAGGGCCGTATCGATGTTGTTTTCCAAAATTTGAGCCTTCCGTTACTTTTTATGAATTTTGAATGACGCGAGAGTCGTTTTACCGCCCACAAAAATATTTTCGTTTTTTCTGATCAAAAAGGCGTCCTCACTACTGAACGGCGCTTCGATCATGACTGTATCAGGAAGCTTGATCCCTATCAGCTTTTTTTTAAAGTCATCCTGGGCCGTTATAAAAAACAATATCCCGTCCTTTCCACACCCGCAAAGCGCCGCAACCTCGCCCTCCAATGGTATTTCATAACTTGTACGCAACTTTACATCGTATATGCCGACGGCATTTTCTCTTTCAAAAGATATTTTACTGTTATCTTCGGAAAACATAATGTAAACATTTCGCCGTAAACCTTCTCCCAGAAATTCATGAAAGGTTATGCGCCATGTTACACCGAATTGTTCAAGTAAAACAAAACGCTGTTCATCCAGTCCCGAAACAATAGCAATTTTTTTTCCGTCACTGGACAGGGCGCAGCCAAATATGGCTGATACGCGGGAACCCGATGGTTCAGAAAAATAAACGCGCCGCCCGCCGTTGTCTATCAATTCTATCGCGCCGTCCAGGGTTCCAACCAAAAGGAGTCCGGCGGCGGCGTCAACGCAGGTTACGGTAGACGCGAAATCGTAGGTCCATACAACGTTCCCCGCGCCGGTTTCCGGCGCGGGGAGGTTTCCGTTCAGCATTGAAATGGAATTTTGTTCGCTGTTAATCATGAAACTCCGCGAATCGAGAAAAAACGGATAACCATCCCCGTTTTCAATGTTGAAAACGGTTTCGTTAGAAGGGTTTTTCACCGTTATACCCTTGTCCTGAGCGTCATACTCCGCCCAAAAAAAATCCGACAGTGAAACATAGGTTTTTCTTATTTTCCGCACACTGAACCGTCCATCCTCCGAAACATAACCAAAGTAGCGTCCCAACTCAAACGGAATAAGCGGCTCGTCTACCTTCTCCTCATAGGATGTTTCAAGCGAATTGATCCAATTTAAAGACAGCACTGTTTCTTCCGGCACAGGCGCCGCCGCGATAAACGCATACAGTACCAGCGCAAAAACCGTCATAATCACATATTTTCTTTTAAACCGGATCATTTGCGTTCATTTTAGCGGATTCCCCCGTTAGTGTTAATACACCGCCTATAACCCTGCCGGCGCCGGACAGGTCACGGCTTACCTCAACTCCGTTAAAACCGGCGGATACAAGAAGCCCGGCGGTATCATCCATCTGTTCCGGCGAGGCTTCAAGAAATATACATCCTCCACGCGGCAGATGCTTTTTTGCGCCGCCGGCAATGCGCCTTATGATTTCAAGGCCGTCCCCGCCGCCGTCAAGCGCTATGGCAGGCTCTTTTTGTACTTCCGCCTGCAATGTTTTTATAAGCTCATGCGGAACATACGGCGGATTCGATACGATTATGTCGAATCGCCCCGCGATGTTTTCAAAAATATCGCTGTGTATAAAGCGTATATCATTCTGAAGCTTGTGTTTTTCGGCATTCTTTCGGGCAATGGCAAGAGCCGCGTCCGATATATCGGACGCGCACATTTTTATGAAAGGTCTTTCATACTTTAATGAAAGCGCCACCGCTCCGCAGCCCGTACACATATCAAGTATACAAATTTCATCTTTCGTTTCTTTTAATTTATCTATACGGCGCAGCGCCGCCTCGACAAGCGTCTCCGTATCGGGGCGCGGGACGAGCACGCTTTTATCGACATAGAATTCAAGAAACCTAAATTCCTTGCTGTTTGTGATATAGGCGGTACATTCATGGTTTGCGCGGCGTTTCAACAATTCCTGATACTTTTTGTAGTCGCAAATTTTTATCCGCGCGCCGGGCCTAATCAAAAATTCCGTCCTGTCCGTACCCAAAACTTTGGCGAGCAGCATGGCGGCGTCCAGTTTACAGCTTTCGATTCCGGCCTTTTTTAAAAAACCGGCGGCCTCGTCCAGGGCCGCGCACAGAGTCATTGATTTTTTATCCGTGCCGTCATTGTCTGTTGAAAACAGATGCATTTTAAATATCACCCGCGCCGCGGCGGCGCGCCGCCGCAAAAATTATTCCCTTTTTATCTTCGCGCCCAGCGATGAAAGCCTTTCCACAAGACGCTCGTAGCCGCGTTCAATCTGATAGACATTGCTGATCACGCTTTTCCCAACGGCGCAGAGGGCCGCGATAACCATCGCCATACCGGCCCTTACATCGGGGCTGCGTAGTTCTGTACCGTGAAGACGGGCTGGCCCGGAAACAACGGCTCGGTGCGGGTCGCAGAGCACGATGCGCCCCCCCATTCCTATCAGCATATCCACAAAAAACATCCGCGATTCGAACATCTTTTCGTGAATAAGCACCGTACCTTCTACCTGGGTAGCGATGACTGTAGCGATGCTCGTTAAATCGGGAGGGAAGCCGGGCCAGGGGGCGTCGTCTATCTTGGGAATCATGCCGCCTAAATC
>JAITAE010000069.1 GCA_031284295.1 Spirochaetaceae bacterium | reverse complement strand
ATATTAAAAGACGGAACAAGCATAACCGAAAAAATTTGCGTAACCTTGGCTGAACGCATCTGTGTTATGCAGGATAAAATTGAAAAGGATATACCCGTATAAGTGATTTTTAAAAAAATAAATATTTTTGCCCTATTTTTGTTTTTGTCCTACACTGCCGCGGCGCAAGAGGACGGCGCTCTTGCCGTAGAAACAGCGCCGGAAACGCAGACGGCGGCATTGCCGCGGAGTTTTCGCGGATTTACTCTTGGAATGAATCTTGAAGACCTTAAAACCGCGTTGGCGGCAGATACGGAATTTGTTTTTCGCGGAGACCGCGATGTCTCATTTCTTCCAAATTCGGATCAAAACCTTGTTGACAGCGCGGGGCGCGGCCACATAAAGCGGGCTTTTTTTCAGATTAAAGATGATGCCGTTTTTGTGATGACCTTCGAGATGAATACGGAAAAAATCGATCACTATTCGGTATTTACAACATTTTCCACCAAGTACGGTTCGCCGCTCCTGCTCGATCCAAGACAGTCTGAATGGGAAGACGGTGAAACCCGCGTATACATTGAACGTCCGCTGACAGTGAAGTATATTGATAAAAATATCTTTGATGGTGTTGTATCAGAATCCCGCCTTGCGGAATCTTCGGCAGTAATGCTGCGCGAGGAGTTTCTTGAAGATTTTTAATCTAATATGACAGTATCACCGGCTGGAGGCTGGAAGCCTTAGATTCTTTCGATTTTAAGCTGGACCTGCGAAACTGTTGTAAAGGAATTTTGTGGACTTTTTGGTTCGGCGGAAACGCGGATTTCCGCACAAAGCTATTCTTTGAGTTGTAAAGACGCGGGGGTACATAGCTTCATTTCATTATGGGAGTTTTTATTATGAAAGAAAAAAGATCGGGGAGTTCGTTTAACTCCCTGCGCGGTAAGCGAAAACTGGAATCAGTGTTTTTGTTTACCACCGGCAAATGCAACGCCCGTTGCGCGATGTGTTTTTACGCGGATGACATGGAAAAAAAGGCGGCGGATCTGTCATTCGACGAGATAAAAAAACTGTCTCTATCCGCCGGGCCTTTTAACAGGCTTTGGCTGTCGGGCGGCGAGCCTACGTTGCGCGAGGATCTGCCTGAAATTATCGAGATGTTTTATAAAAACAACGGTATCAAGGACATAAACTTTCCGTCAAATGGCATCAAAACGGATCTGCTTATCGATTGGCTAAAACGATTACGAAAAAATTGTCCGGCCTGTAACATTTCCATCAGCATCTCTTTTGACGGTTTTGGGGAAACGCACGACAGGCAGCGCGGCGTGGCAAGCTTTTACAAAGCCGCCGAAACGCTTAAAAAAATAAACGACAACTTTAAGGATGACGGCAAGGTGATAAAAAATATCGCTACCGTAATCACCAAGTATAACGTGGCGGAAGTTCTGGATTTTGTGATGTGGGTGTACGGGCGTTTCAATGTTTCCACCCATACCATAGAAGCGGCGCGGGGGATGACGCGCGAGGACGGCGTAAAGGTTGTTACCGAAAAATCCCTGCGCGAGATTCAGGACGCGATTGCGCCCTACTACCTGTTATATGCGCGGCGTATTGGCGAGGGCATGAACGCTGTCGGGCGGGGGCTTACAGAATTCTTTTATGTCGGTCTGATGAGGGCGATGTACAATATACGCGCCGAAAATATTGACAAACCTACCTGTTGGAACATGGACTGTACGGCGGGTGAAACGACGCTCGTACTCGATTATGACGGACGTTTCCGTGCCTGCGAACTGCGCGACCCAATAGGCAATGTAAAAGACTATGACTACGACATTCAGAAAATCATGCAGAGCGAAGCGATGAAAAAAGAGATTGACGCGGTTGGTCACGGGTACAAGGCAAACTGTTGGTGTACGCACGGCTGCTGGATAATGTCGTCCATCGTGTTCAACCCGCTAAAAATGATGTCAAAACTGTTTGCCGCCAACAAAGAAACCAAAAAATTAAACCGTCCGTTAGAAATAAATGAGACAATCCTAGCCGGTCTTGAGGAAAAGTATCATCTGGATCGGGATAAACTGAAGGAACTGGGTATTTTATGAAAATACTGCTGGTTGCGCGAGGCTCACAGGGGGATATTTACCCCTATTTGCGGCTCGCAAAGGAATTAGGCGCCCGTTCCCATGCCGTTACGCTGAATTTGCCCAAGGTTTTTGAGGGGCAGGCCAAAGACGCGGGAATAAACTACACGCTTCAGGGGCAGGACGACATAAGCGGCATGATGGAAAATGAACTCGACACGGGGGAGCTCTTGGATTGGACGCGGCGCGTTATCGACAATCAATTCAATGAACTAGTGCCGCAGTTACGGGAACATGACCTACTTGTTGCTTCGAACACCGAATTCGCCGCGCCCAGCATAGCGGAATACCTGAAAAAGCCGTACCTCCGTACCGCTTACGGCCCCTTCATACCGAGCCGTACCATCCCGCCGCCTGTTTTTCCGTGGCCTGTCGCCAACCCTGCGTTGACGGCCCTGCTATGGGCCTTGTTGAACGCTGGTCTTAACATGATGGCAAAAAAACCGTTAAACCGTCATCGCGCCGCGCTTGGTATGCCGCCGATAAGCGATCAGGCTAAACACGCGCCGGAAAATTCGTTCAATTACCTTATGTACAGCCCTTCATTGGGCTCGGTTGACCCGGAATGGCCGTACAAATGGGCCATTGGCGGGTATATTTTTAACGATGATATACTCTACAACAAGGATGTTTACCAGAATTTCACGGATTTTATCCAAAAAGATGGCAAAAGGACGATTTTTTTTACGCTTGGAAGCTGTAATACAAACGATCATGAACGTTATGCCGAAAGACTCTTTACCGTATGCCGGAAACACGGCTATAAACTTGTGTTAGGCTCAGGCTGGTGCAAACTGGGGTCAACTCTTCCCCGGCACGAGAACCTGTTTCTGCTCGATTCGGTGATTCCGCATAACCTGGTTTTTTCACATTGCTCCGCAATAATACATCATGGCGGCATAGGCACGACGCACAGTGCGGCGCGTTCCGGCAAGCCGCAGATGATACAGCCCCTGTTTCTCGATCAGTGGTACTGGGCGGAACAGACAAGGAGGCTGGGCGCGGG
>JAITAE010000065.1 GCA_031284295.1 Spirochaetaceae bacterium | reverse complement strand
GCCTCGTTGATAACCAGCGTCCCCGCGCCGGTATCCACCAGCGCCCGTACCGTACATTGCCGGACATCCTTTTCCGCCATATCCCCCCGCTGTACATAACCCATGTCGGCAGCGTTTTTTAAGGTGATTTCCGCATAAACTGTTCCCATATACCACTCCTGTTTTTATTATAGCATAAACCGGGCAGTGTGGGAACGCAAGCGGTGTCAGACCCCTACGCGCCTGCCGCCTTTTCCCTCCCGCGCCTTCCCTTTTCCCGCGAAACGTGCTATACTAGGGAAGCGCTGATTACCTAGGGCGGCGGATTGGGGGGTAGCGGAATACCGCGCTTGCGCGGGATGGAGCGCAGGGGGGCGCGGCGATGGGGCGGCTATGTGCCGGTGACGGCATGGAAAACAGCGCCCCCCTCCGTGTCAACTATGTTGACATCCAACTACGTCAGCGCGTCATGGCGGTCCCAAGGAAGCACTGAATGAAGTATCTACAGGCGTATGTTAATGCCGCCGGCTACCTCGCCATGTTTACGAACTCGGTGTATTTGGGCCTAAAACCCAGGGTTACCGTTCCTACCGGGCCGTTGCGTTGTTTGGCGATGATGAGTTCCGTTTCTATCGATTCGTTCTGACCTTCGCCGGGTTTGTACTCCTGCTTGCGTTCGCGGTGCAGGAACATCACGACATCGGCGTCCTGTTCAACCGCCCCCGAGTCGCGCAGTGAGGCCAGGTTGGGGCGCGAACCTTCCGAAGGGCGGCCTATCTGCGACAACGCTACTATCGGGATGTTAAGTTCCCGCGCCAGCCCTTTCAGGGAACGCGAAATCTCGGATACCTGTTCAAAACGCGGCACCCTGGCGTCTTCCGTGCTGATTAGACCCAGATAGTCTATAAAAATTATCTCCACCTGTTTCATTGAACGGAGCCGGCGGGCCTGGGTCCGCAGGTCGAGCAGCTTCATGTTCGGCATATCCACCGTGTACAGCGGCGCGTCGTAAATCCGCCCCGCCGCGTCCAGTATCCTTTGAAAATCAGCTTGTCGTACAAATCCGGTTTTGAGGGAGTTGGAATCGACGTGAGCCTCGGACGAGATTAAACGTGTAGCAAGCGCGACGTCCGTCATTTCAAGCGTAAAAAAAGCGGCGGGCCGCCTATTGTGCACCGCAATATTGGCCGCCATGTTCAGGGCAAAAGCTGTTTTCCCGATTGAAGGGCGCGCCCCTATCACTATCATTTCGGCGTTCTGAAAGCCGGATGTCATCCTGTCCAGTTCTTCAAAACCGGAAGGGACGCCTGTAAACGCGCTTTTGGAGTGATACAGTTTTTCGATGCGCTCTATAGCCTCAGGTACCGTTTCGTGCACGCTGCGGAAATTCAGAGTCCGCTTCCTGTCCGTCAAGTCAAAAATAAGCTGCTGCGCCTTTTCCAACAGAAGGCCTGAGTCCTCGGAAATGTCGTAAGAGTAGGCGCTTATCTTTGAGGCTGCCTGGATAAGGGCGCGGCGCAACGCGCAATCCTGCACTATTTGGGCATAGTACTCAATGTTGGCGCTGGTCGGCACAACATTTGTCAGCGAGGCTATGTATGCCTCTCCGCCCGCCGCTTCAAGATCGCCGGCCTGCTGCAAGGCGTCCCGGACGGTAATTATGTCCGCTTTCTTGCCGCCGTCATCGTACAGCGCGCGAATCGCCTTGTAAACCCGCCCATTGGCCGCCGAATAAAAGTCTTCGGGCCGCAGATACTGCTGGGCGGCGGGCACCGCTTCCGAATCAAGCAACATCGCGCCGAGCGCGGCGCGCTCAGCGTCTTCGTTATGAGGCGGTATCTTGTCTTTTATTGATGGGAACGCGGCGTTTCGCGGCATACCGGCCGTTTACTCCGTAGCCTCCGGCGCAACCGCCACCTGTTCGCCGATAGCCGTTTCAGCCGCAGGAACAACATTCTCGCCGGAAACATCCTTCGTTTCGGACGCTTTTTCACGGTGGCCTTCGCTCATATACCGCCGCCTGCCCCTTGCGGGCGCTTCCCTGGATACGGGTTTTGTTTCCTGGGCGGCTATGTTGATGAACAATTCCGCCGTCGTATTTCCGTACAGTTTGATGGTAAACTTGTACCTACCTATACTTTTGATACTGTTTCCGGGTATTTCTATCCGCTTTCGTTCGATCTGAAAGCCTTGTTTGGCAAGTTCGTCCATAATTGTCTGGCCTGTAACGGCGCCATACAGCTTTCCGTTAGCCCCGGCGGGCATTGTTATGGACAGTTCAAGCGCCTGGAGTCTGTCCTTGACGCCAGTGGCGTCCTGCCGTTTCAGTTCCTTGCGCTCCGCAATTTCTTCCCTGCGGCTCTCGAAAAGCCGCGCCGTTTTTTCCGTATACCTAAAGGCGATTCCACGCGGCAACAGGAAGTTACGGGCATAGCCTTTTGCAACATCCCTGACATCGCCTTCCTCGCCCAATGGAGAAATATCCTTATTCAATATAACTTTCATGTTCATAATGCACTCCTAAAATGGTCTCGTGTGACTCTGCCGGCCATAGGGTTAATTCGAGACAAAGGGCAGCAACGCGATGACGCGCGCCCGTTTAATCGCTTCCGCCAGTACGCGCTGATGTTTGGCGCAGGTGCCGGTAATGCGGCGCGGCAGTATTTTGCCACGGTCCGTTATAAAACGGCGCAGACCATCCGCATCCTTGTAATCTATCTTCAGTTTTTGCGTACAGAACCGGCATACTTTTTTCTTTA
>JAITAE010000011.1 GCA_031284295.1 Spirochaetaceae bacterium | reverse complement strand
GTTATACATTGGATTCCAATAGGCCCGCCGGTGGGTTTAAATACGTGGGCAGATTCGGTATTGTCCTTGCGATTCGCCGGGTCTTCAATGATTCATTACCGTTTTTATCTTTTATCCATTTATATTATTTTGTCCTAATTTTAGGGGAAATCTTACATAATCGTATTTTTCGTGTAATCCAGGCTTCGTCACCAGGAAATATCCTTTCCCCACAAATGTTATTCCTACTTTCCCTAAACCAGGGAAACATTTCCTGTACTGTTCTCCGCCTCCTTCCTCTTGGACATCGCTTGTCTTATGCTAAAAGCTGACCATCCGGAGGCGTGGTTTAAATCTGGCGCATTGGAGCGTTAAACTGCCGGCAACCATAGACTCGCCGCGCCGGTTTGTGATAGCTTTCACCTATGGCAAAAAGCAGGCGGTAAAATATTGTTGCGTAAAATCTTAAACTCACGTTGAATCAGGTTATCAGTCTTGCGTTGAAGCGCCGCACCACTCCGTTTTTTGCCGATAACATGAATTATTACATTACCGCGATAACGTTTATGAACATACTCGTCTTTCAGGGCGGGGTATTAAACCACACTGTTCAAAAGCCTCCTCAGGGGGCTCGATCGGGTAAGAGGAATTTATCAATTGTGAGGGTTTGCGTAGCAAGCCCCACTGCGAATGAACCTCCCCGCCCTGAAGTCGCAAACTTTGCGGCGGGGTATCATGTAAGCGTTGCATTGTTTACGAGGTATGATCGGGTAAGGGAATTATTTAACTGTGGAGATTTGCATAGCAAATCCGTCTACTACCATTTTTTGTTGACGTTACCAATTCTCTCTCGCCCTAGGGCGGGGTATTAGACCACACTGCGAATAAAGGAATGCCGGAATGTTAAAAACGCGTAGTCTTTGCGTGTATAAACAAAAGCCCGCGATTGTTACCGCCTTGGATGACAAGATCACGATTAGTCTTGCCGATGGCAAGGATGTGCGGGCGCGTATGAAAGATATTGAGATTCTGCACGAAGGGCCTCTTGACAGCCTTGCCGGTTTGGACGACGGGGCGCCTGAGGTAGATGTCCGGGAACTTTGGGAGCTATGCCTTGACGGGTACGGTGCGGGAGACAAAATACTTTCGCTACGGGATATGGCGGAGCTTGCTTATGGCGCGTTCACACCGGTAACGGCCTGGGCTGCGTACACACTGCTTTCCAACGGCCTCTATTTTAGCGGTTCTATATCCGCTATAAGGCCGCGTCCGCCTGAGGATGTCGCGGAGGCGGAGCAAAAGAAAAACGAAAAACATATCGATTCCGCCAAACGCTCGGCCTATATAGAACGGCTGCGTTCCGGCAGAATCGATTTTGAGGCGGACGCTCAGTACATTCAGGACATCACCGCGCTTGCTCTCGGCAAAACGCTCCGGTCGCGCAGCCTACGGGAAGCGGGTTTTGAGGAAACGCCTGCGGCGGCCCATCGTCTGCTGCTGGAAACCGGATACTGGAAGCCCTCCTTCAACCCGCACCCTTCCCGGTACGGGGTATTGCTTATATCGGCGTCCGCGCCCGTTCCCCCTCCCCCGGAGGAGGAACGGGCCGATCTTACTTCACTCCCGGCCTTTGCTATCGACAACGAATGGAGCGATGACCCTGACGACGCGCTTTTTTTCGAGCCGGACGGTTCAGGTGGAGGAACCTTGTACGTTCATGTCGCCGACCCCGCGGCCTCGGTACTGCCCGGCACGGAGGCGGACAACGAGGCCCTGGCCCGCGGCGTAACTTTTTACGCGCCGGAAGGCATTTTCCGTATGATTACGCCGGAGTCTTTCCCGGTTTTCGCTCTTGGTTTGGCGGAAACCTCACCGGCTCTGACCTTCAAGCTCAGCATTAAGCCGGATTGTACCATAGGCGACGTTGACATTTTCAGGTCAACCGTCCGTGTTACCCGCATGACCTATGCGGAGGCGGACAACGATCAGCGTATCGCGCCGCTTATGGAACTTGCGGCCCGCAATGTCGAAAAACGCCTCGACCTGGGCGCAGTACTGATAGAGTTTCCTGAGGTGCGCGTTACGATTCATGATGCGAAGGTAGATGTCAGCCCGCAGGAAGAGTACAAGTCCACCGCCACCGTGCGTGAATGTATGCTGCTTGCCGGCGAAGCGGCTGCGACCTGGGCGCTGGAACGTAAGTTGCCATTCCCGTACATCTCGCAGGAAACGGGCGACATACCGGGTACCATCTATGAAGGGCTTGCCGGCTCGTACCAACTGCGCCGGTGTATGCGGCCCCGCAGCCTCTCCACAAAACCGGGCCTGCACTGGGGCCTTGGCCTGAACATCTATTCGCAGGTAACAAGCCCGCTCCGCCGTTATACGGATCTTTTGGCGCACCAGCAGATACGGGCCGCGTTGCGCGGCGATCCCCCAATGAACGATGAAAGCCTGCTTCTAAAACTTGGCGCCGCGGAACGCGCGATACTTGCCGTCACCCGCGCCGACCGTGCGACAACCCTGCACTGGAAGCTGGTATACCTGTTGGACAAACAGGACAGCGTCTGGGACGCTGTCCTGTTGGAAAAAGCCGGTCCGCGCGCCGTGCTGTTTATCCCGGCGCTCGGTATGGAAACTTCCTGCGCTCTGAGCCGCGGCCCAAAAGACCTTTTTCCTAACGACTTGGTTAAACTAAAGCTAAAGTCCGTAAAGGTCGTGGAATCCGCGGCAAACTTTGTCTTCGACTAGACATTCTCACATTTCACAAGGTACGGCGTCGGTTCGCGGTTTGCCGTGGCAAACTTTGTCTTTGATTAGACATTCACACATTTCACAAGGTACGGCGCCGGTTCGCGGTTTGCCGGACGTTGGGCGTAAAGTTTACGGCCATTGTGCCGATAATAGCGTATAATGGGTATGTACATTAGTATTGTGCGAAAAACGGTCTTTACTTTTGTCGCGGCGTCCTGCGCTTTTCTGTTTTTTTCTTCGTTCAATGCCGAGAAGATAAAAGATATTCCCGAGCAGGAAAATATCTCTGCCGAAAAAAAAAATTTACCAGCCACGCTTGCCGTTGGCAATGAGGCCACGTCCGGTGAAGCTGTCGAAGCCTCCTCGGATAACGTTAAAAGCGCCGCGCCGCTTACGCTTTCAAGCGCCGCCGCCATCATGCTTGACAGCGATATACTTGCCTTTTACGGTCATCCAGTTGCCAAAAAAATGGGTATACTGGGCCGTTACCCAAAAGACGAACTTACAAAAAAGCTTTCCGCCCTTGCCGATGAGTACCGTGCCGAAAGCGGCGGACGCGGCATAGTCAAGGCTTTTTACATCATTTACGGTACCGTTCAGCCTGAAGGCAATATCCTGACAATGGATCAGATCGACAAGACGCTGCTAAAGGAATGGATAGAGTATGCTCAGGAACGCGGTATGCTGATTTTCCTAGACCATCAGATAGGAAAGTACGATCCGGTGAAATCGCTTGCTTCGATGTTTCAGTATTTGAAATACCCGAATGTGCATCTTGCGATAGACCCGGAATGGCGTACAACAAAACCAATGTTAGAATTCGGCTGTGTTACCGGAGACGAAATAAACCGCGCACAGCAGGCAATGCAGGATTATATCCTGGAAAACAACATCGAAGGCGACCGTATGCTCGTCATCCATCAGTTCAGGGAAGTTATGATTCGGAATCGCGCCGATATAAAAGCCGATTTTGAGCGTGTGCGCCTGGTACACTGTATGGACGGCGTTGGCACCCCAAAAGAAAAACTCGATACCTACAAATTCAACGCGCTCGCAAAAAACATACCCGTGAAGGCGTTCAAATTATTTTACGATTTTAAGCTGCCGGGCGTGCTTGTCGATACACCGCTGCTTACGCCAAAGGAAGTGTACGCGCTGGACCCGCGCCCCGCAGTCATCATGTACCAATGACCGCTTCTCCACCGAAATACCCGGTGGCCACCTTATACTTCCTCATCAGCGCTTCCCAATTCCTTTTTGTCATTCCCGTGATGGGTTTCATATTCTACTGTTACCGGCATCGTCCAGGTATATACCGCAGCCTAGCTAATCGCAAGGACGGCATACCCGCGTATTAAAGCGGCTGGCCTCCTCGTCTGAGGGGCAGCATGGCCGCGGCTATATATTGTCCGGTGTAGGAACGCTCGCAGCGGGCGGCTTCTTCGGGGGGGCCGGTAAAGATAAGCTCGCCGCCGCGGTCGCCGCCTTCGGGGCCCAGGTCGATAAGATGGTCGGCCTGAAGCAGCACGTCAAGATTATGCTCAATCATAATCACCGTGTTGCCTGAATCCACAAGCCGCTGAATCACATCCATAAGCTGCTTGACATCGGCAAAGTGCAGACCCGTCGTAGGCTCGTCCAGAATGTAGACCGTCTTGCCGGTGGAACGCTTGGAAAGCTCCAGCGCCAGCTTGACGCGCTGCGCCTCGCCGCCGGAAAGCGTAAGGGCGGACTGCCCCAGCTTGACATAACCCAAACCCACGGAAAGCAGAGTCTCCATCTTGCGGGCAACGTGCGGAATGTATTCAAAAAAGGCCGCCGCCTCCTCAATAGTCATATCCAGGACATCCGCGATATTCCGGCCCTTGTAGCGAATCTCCAGAGTCTCGCGGTTAAAACGCTTGCCGCCGCAGACATCGCAGGTAACATACACGTCCGGCAGAAAGTTCATCTCGATTTTAATAGTGCCGTCCCCCTGACAATGCTCGCAGCGCCCGCCCTTCACGTTAAAACTAAAACGCCCCGGCCTGTAGCCGCGCGCCTTGGCATCCGGCAGACCCGCAAACAAGTCGCGTATACCGCCGAACACGCCGGCATAAGTCGCCGGATTGCTCCGCGGGGTGCGGCCAATCGGACTCTGGTCAATGTCGATAACCTTGTCAACATACTCAGCCCCCTCAAGTTTCTTGAACACGCCCGCCGGCCTTGACCCGCCGTACACCGCGTTGGCAAGCGCCGGATACAGCACGTCCGAAAGCAGCGTAGACTTGCCGCTGCCGGACACGCCGGTGATGCAGGTAAAAACGCCGAGCGGAATCTCCACATTGATACTCTTTAGATTATGCTCCTTGACCCCTTTTACCCGCAAAAAACGCCCGTTCCCCTTCCGCCGTTCCGCCGGAATGTCCATCTTCAGCGTGCCGGCAAGGTACTGGCCGGTAAGACTTTCCGCCACCCGCATCACCTCGGCGGGCGTCCCCCGCGCTACAACCGCGCCGCCGTGCACACCCGCGCCCGGCCCCAGATCGACAATATAGTCCGCCGTGCGCAGCGTCTGCTCATCGTGTTCCACGACAATCAGCGTATTGCCAAGGTCCCGCAGGTACAGCAGCGTGTCGATTAGCCGCTGGTTGTCCCGCTGGTGCAGCCCTATCGAAGGCTCGTCCAGAATGTACAGCACGCCGACCAGACTCGAACCAATCTGGGTAGCGAGCCGTATACGCTGCGCCTCGCCGCCGCTCAAAGTACCCGCCTTGCGTTCCAGCGAAAGATACTCCAGCCCCACATTCTTCAAAAAACCGAGCCGCGCCGTGATTTCCCGCAGAATTTGCCCCGAAATCTGATTTTCGGTCTCGGTAAATTTGATATTTTCAAAGAATTTCAGCGTATCGTTCACGGAAAGAGCGGAAACCTCGTGAATATTCCTGCCCCCAACCGTTACCGCAAGCGATTCGGGCTTCAACCTTCGGCCCCCGCAGCTTTCGCAAGGCTTCTGACTCATGAATTTTTCGAGCCAGCCCTTGATCCCCTCAGATTGCGTCTCCAAATAACGCCGTTTTAAGTCCTCAAGCACGCCGGGAAACCGCTTTTTGTACGAAAACTGCCCCGTACCCTCGCGGTTTTGGTAATTTATCCTGATTTCATCATCGCCGCCCCACATAATCGCCTTCCAAACAGGCCGGGGCAAATCGGCAAAAGCCGTGTCCAGGCTGAATTTGTAGTGCCGCGCCAGCGCCTCGAACTGGCTCCGGTACCACGCCGACTCGGGATTATGCGTCGCCAACCCGCCCTCGTTAAACGAAAGCGACGGGTCAGGCACAAGCAAATCTGGGTCAAACTCCAGCTTCGCGCCCAGCCCGCCGCAGTCCGGGCAAGCCCCAAACGGATTGTTGAACGAAAACATACGCGGCTGAAGCTCCGGCACGGAAATCCCGCACTCAGGGCAGGCGTTCTTTTGCGAGAAAAAGTATTCGGAGTATGAGGGGGATGCCTCCCCCTGCGCCCGCACGTTGTTGCGGGCTACCCCCTCTGCGGGGGGAACTTTCCCCCCCGCAACGCCCCCCCATTCGGGTACGCCGGGCTCAGCGCCGCGCGGCGTTGAGCCTTCCACCAGCGCCAGCAGGATGCCGTCCGCCGTTTGCAGCGCCGCCTCGACAGACTCGGCAAGGCGGGAACGGACATCCTTCGAGATTACGAGCCGGTCGGTAACAATCTCTATCGTGTGCTTTTTTTGCTTGTCCAGCTTTACAGAATCGTCCAGACTCACCAAAAGCCCGTCTATCCGGGCGCGGGCAAAACCCGCCCGGCGGGCATCCTCGATTATCTTTTGATGTTCGCCTTTTTTGCCACGTATAACCGGCGCGAGAATCTGTATACGGGTCCCGTCCCCAAGCTGCGTTATCGTGTCTATAATCTGGTCGGCGGACTGCTCCCGAATCTCGCGCCCGCACTTTGGGCAGTGGGGTATCCCGATACGGGCAAACAGCAGGCGGTAATAGTCGTAAATCTCGGTAACGGTACCGACGGTGGAACGCGGGTTGCGGTGCGTCGTTTTCTGCTCAATGGAAATGGCCGGCGACAGCCCCTCGATGTAGTCCAAGTCGGGCTTGTCCATGCGCCCCAAAAACTGCCGCGCGTAGGCCGACAGGCTTTCGACATAACGCCGCTGCCCCTCCGCGAAAATCGTGTCGAAGGCGAGCGAACTCTTGCCCGACCCCGACAGCCCCGACACCACAATCAACTTATCGCGCGGCAGATCCAAATCAATGTTTTTAAGATTATGCTCCCGCGCCCCCCTAATTATCAGCTTATCCATCCTATCAGCATACCGGAAAACCAAGGCTCGTTGGGAGGGGGCTGGGACGGTCTATGGCTTTCAAACGCGGACCATACCGCGCCGCAAGGGAAGGCGCGGGCCGGGCCTGACAGCGGGCTCTAAGGCCGCGC
>JAITAE010000288.1 GCA_031284295.1 Spirochaetaceae bacterium | reverse complement strand
GTAAACAGACCTGTTATATGCAGTACGCCCGTACTCCATTTTTTATTATTTCCCTTTATACAATAAGTATTTACTGTCCACATATCTGTCCCAATTGCTAGGAGCATTGGGATTGATGCTGCCTTGAATTGCCTTAGCCTCTGCTTCTACCGCAGCCGTATATGCTGGCAACCTTGCCTGATACTCAGCCATGTCGCTATTATATTTTTTGAGATCCTGCTGGTACTTTGCGGTATTTTGCTGGTATGTTGCAACTCTATTTTGATATGTGGATAAATTTGCATTGTATTGATTCAGTTCTTCCATATACTGATCATACTGGCTTTGCAAATTTACACGACTGAACTCATCAAGAGGTTTTCCAAGTATCTGTTTAAGTTCTTCTGCATTTCTCCAATATGCAGTGATTGCCTGATTTGAAACATGATAGGTGATCTTACCTGTCGGATCAGCCGGTTTTTCCGGTTTAGAAGGCGGATTACCAGGTGAAAGGGGTTTTTTCGGTGCGACGGGAACAGTCGGTCTATCTTTATAAGGATAATCGACCCCTTCTATTTTAACCGTATTTCCTGATCCCAAAACCGCTTCTAACTTTTCCCCATTGTTATTAATGGCATGGACAGGATTCAAAAAGTTGCTAAGGCTAGCACATCCGACCAGAACAAATCCAGAAACCAAAAGAACACCAAGACCAACAAAACATTTGCTTTTCATTTTCAAAAACCATCCTTTCCAGTGATTTTGAAGAACATACATTCTCCTTTTATTATACAATGTTTTATAAAATATTGTCAATGTTTTATAAAAAAATATTCAACAAATTTTTAGGGCGTATTGCATATAACGTTCCGGCTGTTGGCGACGTTTTTGCAGCCCGAATAAGGGCTTTGCATAGCAAAGACCAGGGCTGCAAAAATGTGGGTGGAGGCTGGCGTGGGAATGGAGCGTAGCGGAATGACCTAGCCAGCCGGAACCCCGAGGGCCTTTAGGCCCGAAGCGCTAACAGACCTGTTATGCGACGTTGCCGCATTTTACAATATTTTTATTCATCAATTATTTTGTCTATACATAAAGCAGAGGAATAATGTTTTATTTTCCATCAAAATATTAAAACAAATGTACCGATTGTGATTAAAGATACTCCAATAATTGTTTTAATTGTTATTGTTTCTCTTAATACAATAAATGCCAATACCATTCCAATTACCAAACTTAATTTATCTATTGGCATCACTTTTGATGCCTCACCAATTTGCAAGGCTCTATAATAACAAAGCCATGACAATCCAGTTGCTATTCCAGATAATATTAAAAAAAGTAAATTTTTATACCCAATATTTGCAATATCATTATTTTTTCCGGTTATAAAAACAACAACCCACGACATAATTAAAACTACAATAGTTCGTATTGCTGTCGCTAAATTTGAATTTATATTTTCAATACCAATTTTTGCCAAAATTGAAGTTAATGCCGCAAAAAAGGCGGATAATAATGCGTATACAATCCACATAATACCGTATTATATTCTATAATTGTTTTTGTATATACATCACCTCCTTGCCGCTCCCTTATAACGCGGATTTTTTTAAGTGCGAATTTTATGGCGAAAAAACTTCGAAGGGGTCAGGTAGTCCAAAACCTTGCGTGGTCGATTGGACTTGTTCGACAACCTCATGGGTTGTCTCCCAAGTCTTGCAAAATGCAAGGCATTTTGCTGTTTTTAAGCGGACATTGTTCAAAAACTGAAGTTTTTGAACAACTCTATTATTGATTTTGGCAACGATCCTGTCAGGCTGTTTTTGTGTAAGGCTGTCAAACGGTATTTTTTAGGCAGGTACTGCCTGATAAGTCCGTTGGTGTGTTCGTTAAGCCCATGTTCCCGAGCAGTACGGATGCGCAAAATAGATGTCGATTGCGAGGGCTTGCGATAAGCTCTGGTGCCCCGCGAATTCCTTGCCGTTGTACAGGGTCAGGATGTTTCGCATCGTTGCTACACGGCGATCGGGCTATCCGCTATAATGAACCTCCCCACCCTGAAGGGTGGGGTATCTTGTAAGCGTTGCATTGTTTACGAGGTTCGTTCTGCAAGGAAATTTATCAATGGGGGGTCTGCGTAGCAGACCCCACTGCTCAGGAGCCTCCTACGGAGTCTCGATCGGACGTAGCAGACCCCACAGCTCAAGAACCTCCTACGGAGTCTCGATCGGATAAGGAAATTTATCAATGTGGAGGTTTGCCGCGCAAACCCGTCTGCGTAGCAGACCCCACTGCTCAAGAACCTCCGTAGGAGGTTCGTTCTGCAAAGAAATTTATCAATGTGAAGGTTTACCGCGCAAACCCGTCTGCGTAGCGGACCCCACTGCTAGGAGCCTCCTGTCCTGAAGGCGGAGATTTTAAACTTGGCGCATGGAAAATTGAAGCGGATTTTGACGGCGAATGGAATTACCCGCTTGCCGTGCGGAGGCTTCATTTAGTGAGGTTGTTCCAAACTTCCGGGGGCCGGGGGCATAAGGCCCCCGGCGGGGGCCTTACGGGGGAAAGGCCGCTCCAAAGGCGCAGCCTTTGGCCCGGTAGAAGTGAATTACACGGCAGTCGAAGCCTCCACCATCCCCTGTAGTGGGGGTAGGCGCGGACCAAAGGTCCGATGGACCGTGGCCCGGACGTAGGGGGCGACTGCCATCTCTTCAACTTGTTGCCAGTAGTTTTGGGATAGGCTCAATTCATCGTTATTTGAGTAAGCCGTCAACGCGCGCAGCAGTTGCCCGCCGCCTGTTCAAAGTATTCATCGGGATATATCAGGGTCTCAAATTCAGCGGCCTCAGCTTTTACCGCGTCAATATCTACGCCGCTTAAATCATCCACCACCTTCACGTAACCGTAAAACACATTGTCCGCGGTGGAAAAATCAAAATCGTCTATGGGCATGAGTTCTATCACATTGTCGCCCTGTCCCATATCAATTTGTGTGTAATAGGCCGGAAAAAGCAGGCGGCCGTTCCCCGGATCAAGCGAATCGTTGTTGATTATCCAGGCGGCGGGCATCCCCCTCTGTACAACAATCACGGCAGGGTCAATTCCGTCATCACGCAGATTCATCCTCACGGTCTGATATGTGCCGTTTGCGGCAATCTCCGCCGTCAATGCCTTTTCCGCCGGAATGGCTACGCCCGCCGGCGAAGGTGAAAGGTCAGGTTCGGTTTCGGCAACCGCCGCCTCGCCTTCCGCTACAACGGTGATGGAACTCCGTATCATCCCCATCCAGCAGGAGTACGGGTATCTTCCGGTACGTTCCGGCATAAACTCAATTACATTCACGCCCGGCCTGAACCTGTGCTCGATGCCGTACTCGCGTACAATCATCCTGTTGTTACAGCCGTTTATGCTTCCGGCAGGCGCGTCAATCGTCCAACGTACAGGAAGTCCCTGCTGAACGGTAATCGCCGGGTAGCGCCCGCCGCTCAATGTAGAATTGACTATCTGAACGCCGTTTTCAATTACCGGCATGAATGCGCCGCCGGCATATTCGCTGCCGTACCGAAAGCCGGTCTGTTTAGGGGCGGCGAAAGCGTTTTCGGCAAAGTCAATGTTGACGCCGGAAAGGCTGAGCCCGTAGCTTAACATCGTAAGCCCCATTACCGTTACGAGTACCGCCCCCGCACTCATAACGCGGCGGGCAAAGACCGGCCTGCCAGCGGAACCGCTTAAAAAAGAGCTCACCGCGCCCAGGCCGAACATCAGCGGAACGGTTCCCAGGCTGAAAACAAACATGGAAAGCGCCCCCGCCGCCGGATTTCCGGTAGAAAGGGCGTAAAGCTGCATCGCCTGAAGCGGCCCGCAGGGCATTAGGCCGTTCAGAAGTCCGATAATCAGCGGATTCTTGCCGCCGGCCTTCTGCTCTTCAATCTTTTTGGCAAAAAACCGCGGCAGACGCGGCGTAAAACGGCGCAATGACGGGAAAAAGCCCAGCATATTTATCCCCATCACCACCATAAATACGCCCGCAACAAGCTGAACGAACCCTTGCATCCGCCCCGAAATACTCACCACTGAGCCCAGCGCCCCCACAACTCCGCCAACAGCCGTGTACGCTATCACCCGCCCGCCATTGTACATTAGGGACGGAATCAGCGTCCGCGCTTTCGCCTGAACGCCGCCGCTTGCCGGCTTCCGGGCGGAAGCCGCCGTGGTCATACACTGCGACAGGTTAATCCCGCCGCACATCGCCAGGCAGTGAACGGACGTAAGAAGCCCTATGACAAACAGCATACCGTAACCCATACCCGACTCGGCTAACGGGAACGCGCCGGAAAGCGCGCTCAGTCCCAAAGTTCGCGTCAGCATATAAAGAGCGGCAATTACAAGCAGTGTCCCGGCAATTCGCACAAACGGCGTTTTTTCGCCGCCGCCGCCGTCCGCCGCGCCGAACGGCGTACTGTAGCCCAGTTTTCTTATCGCGCCGCCAATTCCCTCCGGCGTGATTACCGCTTCATCAAAGCTGAGGCGGGCCGTCCCGCCGTTAAAATCAACTTCCGCGTCCACAACGCCG
>JAITAE010000284.1 GCA_031284295.1 Spirochaetaceae bacterium | reverse complement strand
ATGATGAATGGAGGTATGGCAAAGAGGGCAAAAAATGATACTATGAGGTATGAAGGGGGCGCTATTTCCATGCCGCTCGCGGCACATAGCCGCCCTATTGCCGCGCCCCCCAGCCCGATAAAGCGCGCGAAACATTGAGCGCGTACAGTCGAAGATGCTACCGGCTGTGGCGCTGGAACAGGTCGCTGTTTAGAATAAGTTTTTAGCGCCGCCCGATAACGGCGCGCGAAACATTGAGCGCGTACAGTCAAAGATGCCGCAGGCTGTGGCGCCCTTTAATCCGTGCTTCCCTTGTTATTCAGGCGGGCCGCGTTAATGACCAGCGGCTTTTTTCAGGGCGGCCTCGCGGAGCGGAAGGTATGCCTCCAGTATTCCGCGCAGGGTCAGTAAAAAAGCGGCGCGGGACGGCAAATTTGGGGGGGATGCGGCAAGGTTGTCAACCAGGTAATCTATTTTTTGCATGTCCCCGGTAAAGGCAAACATCGCGAAGGCGTCTTCCAATACACGCCGCGTTATGATTTCAACCTGTACGCTTTCGGCGCCGTATGTGTCTGAAATATGGCGTACCAGGGTTTCAAGCGCGCCGTCCGTGTTGTCTCCAAAGATAGAAGCGTCGCTGTACAGTGTCCATTCATTTATGGCGGCGGAAACGCTTTTACCTGTAAAATCGAGTTTTGCGGGAGGCGTTTTATCCGCCGCGGCTTCCGCCCCAAGGGATGTGTAAAGTTTTGTCCATAACGTTTCAAGTTTTTTTAAATACGACTTTTGACGCATCTCATCGAATGAATTTGTACCGAGACCGGCAAGGCCAAAAACCATGTTCAGCATAAGCGGCCCGTGACGGTTTACCGAAAGACCCTTACACAAAAATGAATATGTTATGCGGTACAAATAGTAAATCGTTCTGCCTGAGATAAAATTGTAAACATAGCCTGTATCACTTTCGTATATGTTGTTGTACATTTGATTGTTGATATCAAGCGCGGCGTGTTCCCCGTCATTGAACGATTCGAATATTGCGATCCATATCGCTTTCAACCCTTCGCGCAGGCGCGTCTTTGTTTCATCAGTTACCGTCACATCACCATAAGTCAATACATCGTCTGAACGCTTGTCTTCATCCTGTAGAAACTCGCCCAGAAACGCGCTGTTGCTTTCGTAACGCAGATTTACGATACAAAACCTGTTCAGTATGGGCGCCATGATGTTAAAAACAAAAGGTATGTTCTGCTTGTAGTTTGCCGCCGATACGACAATCGTCGAAGCGGGCAGTTTCTTGCCGTGTCCTATGGTTCTATCAAATACAAGCTGCAACATCGCGCCCTGCACGTTTTCCTGCACGGTACTCAGTTCGTCAAGAAACAGCAACGATGGAATGTTTTGTTTTTCATGCCCGATTATGCCGCGGTACCAGTAAGGTTCGAGCAATTCAAGACGGTTTTCACCGGAATCTTTGTCTTCAATACGCGCCTGAAAGCCCAAGATTTCTTCCTGGGTAAAACGGGAACCTATCAATGTTTCCAGGTGGTAACCGTTGCGGGCGGCCCAATTACCAATGATGGTTGATTTTGCGAGGCCGGGATTGGCCAAAAATAGAACCGGTACGCCGCTATGGGCCGAAACGCTGATAGCAAGCTCTATCGTGTCGCGGATTATGTTTATGCCCATGACCTATTCCAACGCGGCACGGCGTTTTTGCCGCAAAATCAACCGAAACAAGACCGGGCCGCGCAAGCAGAATCCTCAAGCCCCCGTCAGAGAGCGTTCCATCTGCTTCATGCGTCCCAAAACGCTAAAATCCTCACGCTTTCCGTCTATGTTTATACGGCAGCCCCCCAAAAGTTCAGGCATCAAAACGGTAGTAATACGCACATCCCGCGCGCCTTCCCGTTCTTTCAGCGTCGTTTTTAACGCTTCCAGGAAACCGTCGTCCGGTTTTTCGGCGCAGTCCAGCAAGACCGTCAGTATATTCCGCTTTTTAAGCAGCATTTCTTCAATTTCGCTGATTAAAAGGCCGGTGTATTGGAAGCGGCCCCGCTGAATCAGCAGAAAAATTACGGCAAGCGCGGCCTCAATCCCGGTTTCCTTGTCCGTATAACCGCATTTTTGCAAGGCCGCCCGTAAAAAGCCGTTGAAGCGGGCCGCCGCCGTGCTTCCAGAGACAACATTGCGCAGGTGTGAAAGGCTGTAAAAGGCTGATTTTATCACGGCAAGTCCCGCCTCGCACTGCCGCGGGGCATCGCCGCTGACGCCCGCGCCCGGTCCAAGGCGGCCTTCACAGACCGGGCCTTCACAGGCCGGGCCTTCGCAGGCCTTTATAAAGGCGTCCGCCCAGCGGCCGACGGCGAATATCAACGCCGCTCTCCAAGCTCACGCAGAACAAGTTCCGCGTGAGCGCGGGCATCCTCTCCTGAAAAATCGCGGCGCAAAAGCCGTCCCGCCGCCGCAAGAACCAGCGCCGCCGCTTCCGCCTTGAACGCGGCGAAGGCGGTCTGGCGTTCCGCCATAATCTGCTTCCGCGCGCCTTCTATGATGTCTTTCGCCTGAACTCTCGCGTCCGAAATGATGTCCGCGGCCTGCTTTTCAGCCGCCTCGCGCGCCGCCTTCGCGGTCCGCTCAGTCTCTATACCGGCATTCTTTAACTTGTCCTCGTACATAAGACGGAGAGACTTTGCCTCGTCACGTTCCTTCGCGGCGTTCTCTATTTCCGCTTGGATTTTTGCCGTCCGGTTTTCCATAAACTTGCTGACCGGCTTGAACAGAATCGCCCTCAGTACGAAGAAAAGTACGGCAATATTTACCAGTGTGAAAAAAAAGCTTGCGGAAAAATCAAGCATAGCGCGTTCAGCCTGCCTGTTTAACGATGACAAGAATCGCTACAACAAAGCCATAGATAGCCGTTGCCTCTGCCAGCGCGATTCCCAAAAAGAAAGCCGTCATAATCTTGCCGGAGGCCTCAGGCTGCCGCGCTATAGCATCGGACGTGCGCCCGGTAGCTATGCCAATTCCGATACCGGCTCCAAGTCCGGACATAACAGCTAAACCCGCCGCAAGCAAATATACAAAGTCCATGAATCTCTCCTGTTTTGTTTCAAATAGATTATATTGGCAACCCGCGGTCAACATCAAGCCCCACCCCACCAGGCCGCCAGCCCTTTTAAATACTCATTCTTCATTCTCAATTCTTCATTATGAAGGGGGCGCTATTTCCATGCCGCTGTTTTGGATAAGTTTTTAGCGCCCTACGCCCGCACTTCGTTGCGGGCTACCCCCCAATCCGCCGCCGCCCCGGAATGGGTCCGCGAATTAAACGAATTAACGCGAATAATCGCCGCGCATAAAAAAAGGGCCCTTCGGCCCATTTTGCTCGCGATGAAGGGGACATACCCCGCGCCTGAACACCTACACCAAATCGTATACCTCCTCTATGCTGCCTATCACCGGACGGCCTGCCGGGACTTCTACAACCAACAGAGCCGGGGCGACCGCCTCCTCCAGCGTGGCGTGACTCAGATTACCGGCGAACAGAACGCCGCTGTAATATGGCCTGCTTGCCGCAAAAAGCGCTTCAAAGCCGGAGCCGGCCCAGCCCTTCATCGCTTCATCCAACAGCTTTTTCTGCTCGCTGCTTACCGCGCCCAGCGGGCTGTAAACGCTTGACCAGGTGGAGCCGGGAACCGGGAAACCGGGCGTTTCTCTGCCGATGCACACGGCGGCCTCGTTAGGCTTCTTATAAACGCGCAGCAGCACGGGCCTGACGGCGTCTTTAATCGCGCGGATGGTCAGGTTTGCCGCGAAAATGTAGTTCGAACCATACACCATCTGGCTGCTTTCCAACAGCGGCGCTAAATCGCCGATCTCCCCGCCGGCCGCTTCCTTGAGCGCCGCTAAGCCATCGGCAGAAGGCGGCGCGAACTTTGACCAGCCGCCGAGACGACCCTCAAGACCCGCAAGACCCGTCAGATTGCGCCCCGACTCCCCGCTCTCAATGTCAATCGGGAGCACCGCTTCGTAGCAGACGTTAAACGGCGGCCACGGGCGGTATGTGGCGAACTGGATTGCCCCTTTGCCGGCCTTCACCGCCTGAAACGTGTAGTGTATCTTTGACGATGCGCCTAAGATATTCGGCGGCGCGGGCTCATGGGTAATATCCGTGAGCA
>JAITAE010000265.1 GCA_031284295.1 Spirochaetaceae bacterium | reverse complement strand
TACCGGTTCAAAAGCGTAAGTTAAAGCCCCTTTTGACGCGGCATAGGCGCTGAAATCACCAAACCATGCGCCGGCGTCAATTACCACATCGCCTGATTTTACCCTTACGTCAAATCCGGCGCTTTCGTCGGTATAACCATAGGGTCCCTCGCCCATCAATTTATCCAAAACATCGACTATATTTTTACCGTAATTATCGTCATAGTAACAATCAATTAAAAAAGTATCCTCAAAAATATGCGGAAAAAATATATCCCAATTTTTGTCATCGTTTCGAATATCTGGAAAAAACGCGCCGTTAAAGTCAAAATACTTTTTTCCATCAATATTTTTTAACCAGCGTTTTATAAAAATATCTGTTTCAAATTTATAATCACACTTTTTCAGTTTGTAATATACACGATCAGCGGCAATCACTAAAACTGAATTGATGATATGCGGCAGGCTTATTTTGCCGGTCTTGATTCTAAAAAGCAGTTTCCGTATTGCGCTCAAACGTCCGGTTATAACGGCTTCTTCCAGCGATCGCGCCGTCATAACGCGCCGCCTGCCGGATAAACGCGGCGAACCGGACATACAGTAAAATCATCATCGCCACTTGGGGGGGGGGGGGGATAATTTTGCAGTGAATAAAGCATTATTTGTTGAGTGTTCATACTAACAGCCTACAGTAAAACGGCTGTTAGTGTCAAGCGTTCTTTGCGGCGGCGCAGGGCAACGTCATTTAAAAATCTGTGATATAGAGGAACTTACCTTAGGAGGGGAAAACAAGTGGAGATCACGGAAGAATACACAGCATGGATGAAGGAATGCCTCAGCGGTATGAGTCTCCGCAGGGCAAGCGCGCAAAATTTGCGGTGCGATATCTTAGGCATTGCGTTACTTTGAACGGAGGCTCGATCGGATAAGAAAATTTATCAATGTGAAGGTTTGTTACGCAAACCTTCACAAGTAATAACTTCTATACAGAACGAGCCTCCGCCAGAGGCTCTTGTACGAAGCGCAACAAACTGCTAGCCGCAGGTTCCTTAATTTTTTATAATAGAATTATGTGTAGTGTTCGTTTAATTGCCCTTGATCTGGATGATACCTTGCTGCGTACCGATTTGACCATTTCGTACCGGACGCGGAAGGCGGTAAAGCGCTGTATTGCGGCGGGTATAGCCGTGGTGCTGGCGTCAGGCCGTACATACAGCGCGATGCGGCGTTACGTAAAAATGCTGTCACTGCACAAAAATAACAGTTACCTAATCTGCGGAAACGGTTCGATAATTCAGGAAGCCGCGACGGGAAATATTGTTTATCATGTTACGCTGCCTCCAAAAGCCGCTCTTGCGGCTTTTGATTTGGCCGACGCGGAAGGTTTTGCCGTGCAGATTTATGAAGATGAAGTGGTTTATGTTTCGCGTGAAAATGAATTTGCCGCCTATGAAAAAAAACTTACCGGTATGCATCAGGCTATTCCAGATAACTTCCGTGAAATGATATCGGGCGGATGCCATAAACTTGTTATTCCCGGTGATCCGATGCTGCTGAAACAACTGGAGACAATACTACTCAATTTTATCGGCGACGCATTGACTATTTTTACCAGTAAACCTTACTACCTTGAAATTCTGCCGCCGGCCGCGGACAAGGGTTCGGCGCTTTCCAAAATTGCTGAAATGTCCGGCATAGAACAGTGCGAGGTTATGGCGCTGGGCGACTCGATGAATGACGAAGCCATGATACGCTGGGCCGGCTGCGGCGTCGCGATGCGCAACGGCGATGAACGTATAAAAAAAATAGCGGACATCGTTACCGATAAATCAAACGATGAGGACGGCGCGGCCCGCATCATAGAACAGTATGCACTGCCCGCCGCCGCGCTTCACCACAGGCGTTCAATGTGACGGGCCCCCTTGTTTCAATCCTATGTCATTTAAGGTAATCAGCCCGGCAGCACCCTGGCGGCGGGCGCGGGCTGTATCTCGTAGCTTACAGGGTGAAATCCGAATATACGCTCGTAGTCTTCAAACTTTTTTTGATAATCGTCCAGCATATCCTCCCGGATAATGGCGTAAGTGCAGCCGCCGAAACCCTTGCCCGTCAGACGGGAGCCTAAAATGCCGGGCGTTTCCTGAGCCCGCTTGACTAACCAGTCCGTTTCCGGGCAGGAAACCTCGTACATATCGCGCAGCCCCTCGTGTGAATGGTAAATCGCGCGGGCAAAGGTATCGGCATCCTTTTCTTTTAGCGCCTTTTCCACCTCGTGTATGCGCATGATCTCTTGTACGACAAACAGACTCCGCCGCCGGACTTCCTCGTTCAGCGCGCCCATCAATTCATCCAGATCGGACAATGTATAATCCTTAAAACTAAAGCCCTGCCGTTTCTTTGAAAGTATCCCAAAACCTTTTTCTATGTCCTTGCGGCGCAGGCGTAGTTCGGATTCAACATCAATCAGCGGCACACGGGAGTCGAAAAGCATTATTTTATACTTGGTGAATGGGTTTTTTATACGAGTAACATCGAGTTTTTCTTCGTTTATCACCAAAAAATTGTTTTTTCGCGCGTACATGAGGCAAAGGTAGTTAACCATGTTGTTTGCGTTCTCGTAAAACGAAGCGTGCGCCGCGTTGAGACGGCCCAAAAGTTCCTTGTCACCCATGTTTGACAGAAAAAAGCGGCGCAGCACAAGGGCGGACGCAACTTCTATCGCCTCTGAGGATGAAAGGGACAGATTTTTTGGGATGTTTCCCAGAATCGTAACGTTGAGCCCCCGCACCTTGCAGCCCATTTCTGAAAAGATGAACAGGGCCGTCTTTACATAGTTTGCCCAGCGGTCCTCCCGTTTGTAACGTATATTGGCTAGGGATGTACGTTTACGCTCTCCAGCGTCGGCGGCATAGAAACGCAGGGAACTGTCTTTACGCAGGCTTATCGCCACCTGAACCGTGCGGTCTATGCTCGAACTAAAATAAAGCGCGTCGTGTAACTGTCCATGATCCCCCAAATAGTGTAGACAGCCCGGCGCCTCGCCCACGACGATCTTATCATCCTCGCCGTAGCCAATTTCGTATTCTTTACGATGTATACTCAAAATATCTGTCACGCGTCCAACCTCGCAAGTGCTAAACTTGGTTCATTACCAATCTAACATTTAGAAGCATCCTTTGCAACAGATATTATAGCCTGTTCAGCATCTTTTTAGAAGTAGCGAGGATAAACGCAAGAACCGTCATTTGCAGCGTACTATGTATCTTTCGTTCGCAGTTCTTCCACAGCCGGCGATACTTTTCCAGCCACCCAAATGTCCTCTCTACTACCCACCGTTTCGGCAGTACCGCAAATCTATGCAGTTCATTGCGTTTCACCACCTCTACTTCAGCCCCTTCCCTCGCCGCCATCCTCTCTGCTCGCGTCTCAAAGCCCGCCCATCCTACAGGGAAAGTCCGTCCTCAGCATTGGAAAAACCGCCCGTACTACCCCTGCCGGGGTCTATAACCCCGCAAATACCAATCACGATCTTTTGTGCGCCTACTTATCCAGCCTCAAGACCATACATTCCTCCCTTCTGAATGTGTCGTAATAATTGATCGTAAGGTCTGTTCCAACAGCTTCATATCATGCGTGTTCGCTCCGCTCCCCACCATACCGATGGGTAATCAGTGTGCCCCGACCGCTGCACTCCGTTTTGTCCCTTTTTTTCCTATTCGTAGGGTTTCTCCCTACGGTTTCCCGTGCCAACGGCACTTTCACCATACACCCGTCCACACGCTGCCATTTCCAACCTATCCCTTTCTGTTCGTCATCGGTCAACAGCCCTTCTTGCCACATACACTTGAAAAACCCGCTTCATTCCTTCTTTATCGGATTATTCCTATTCTCGGAGAATATCTAAGAAAATCCCGCAAATTTAACATCCCATTAACAATTTCTTAACGTCGTGTAATATCGCCTCCCTATCATTGCATAACAAACAATTTTTGGAGGTTCTTATGAACAATACAATGTATCTTTTAACCGGCGCGGCGGGATTTTTGGGAAGCAATATTTCCCGCGC
>JAITAE010000249.1 GCA_031284295.1 Spirochaetaceae bacterium | reverse complement strand
GGTATCGCGCCGCGTGTAAATTCGATCAGGTATCCCATTATTTCGTCCGAGTTCAAAAAAACTTCAAACGCAAGTACGCCGCGGAAAACCAGAAGACCCAAAAAGACATTGGCAAGGGGCCAGTTAGTCAGCTCGAATACAAGGCCCAGCGATACCAAAAGCAGTATCAGGGCAAGCGTCCACGAAAAATAGGGGATGACGCCTTCGTTGAAACGGGCGGCGATGAAACGTCCGCTGACGGAAAGATCGCTGACTATGAGGGCTGAAAGCCAACTACTTGCGTTGCGGAACGGGATTGAAGGCAGGCTGATGATTTCGCCGTCCGCCCCTACCGGAACCTCTTGATAAATTAGTTTTCTGTCTTTTATGGTCACTACCCGGCTGCTGTTTACATTTGACGGACGGTCAAGCAGGGTTATCACGGCGCCGGGCTGTGAAAGCATCAAGCCCTGCCGTCCGAGCGTACCGCGATTTGTTTCAAATGGAAACTTCGGCATCGCGCCGGCGTTGCTCAAACCCTTTGAAATCCCAAACGTGAATCCGCTTGCAAGTACAATCACACTCAAAAAGATAAGCGGCCAGACTACTTTGTGCCTGCGGGCCTGATTTATTGAAAAAACAATGGTAAGGTATAGTGCAAACGGCAGGGCCCAATAACCTGATTTAAGGATATCATCAAGAAGTATGCCGCTTTTTACCGGTATATGCCCCGCCGCGTCTATCCAGACGTGCAGGAAGGCAATCCCAACGGCACTTATAAACAGAATTGGGAAACATAAACCAAAAAAAATCAAAAATCGCGCGTAATTTTTCATAGAATGATTACAACAGCCGTCTGACTCCTCGTAATTAAGGCTAGTACATGAGGCCTGGTTTTTCAAGCGGATGGAAGCGCCGTCCTCCGTTCATCAGCAGATTTACCGTCCTGTAATTGTCGTAAAAGCCCTGTGCGTGTGGCTATACGGTCAGCTTTTTCAGACTGTATAGTTAAATGTAATGAATAGCAACGGCAAATTCACCGTATCGGAACTGACCGAGCTGATAAAACGCAGGCTGGAAGAAGGTTTTGGGCCGCTATGCGTTGAAGGCGAGTTGTCGAATTGCAGACCTTCAAGCATTGGGCATATGTATTTTACGCTGAAAGATTCCGGGGCGGCGATTTCGGCGGTCATGTTCCGCAACAGCCTGGCCCGGCTTACCTTTGCGCTAAAAGACGGTATGCTGCTCAGGGCAAAGGGGCGGCTTTCCGTGTACGCCCAGCGCGGCACATATCAGCTTGTCTGCGAGACGCTGGAACCGGCTGGAACCGGCGATATACTCGCGATGCTGGAAGCCCGAAAGCGCGCGCTTGCCGCGGAGGGCCTTTTTGACGAGAGGCGGAAACGGCCTATACCGCGCTTTCCAGAAACGGTGGCGGTGATAAGCTCACCGTCGGGGGCCGCCCTACAGGACATCCTTAACATACTGCGGCGGCGGGCGGGCGGTCTGCGCGTAGTGATACTGCCCGCGCCCGTCCAGGGCGCGGAGGCCGCGCCCGTTCTGACGCGCCGTATTGAGCAGGCAAACCGCTGGAACATAGCGGACACAATCATCATAGGGCGCGGCGGCGGTTCGCTTGAAGACCTGCTGCCTTTCTCGGAGGAATGTGTGGTGCGGGCCGTCGCCGCCTCGAATATACCGGTGATAAGCGCGGTGGGGCACGAGATCGATTGGGCTCTGTGCGATTTTGCCGCGGACCTGCGCGCCCCAACGCCGTCCGCCGCGGCGGAATTGGTCAGCGAAAACCGGGGCGACACGCTGAAAAGCATACGCGGTTTTGTAAACAGCCTGCAAGAAACTGTACGCGCCCGCCTGATGCGCGCCCGCCTGCTCCTTAGACCTTTTAGCGGCGATTACCTGGAGCGGCAGTTCCGCGCTATCCTGCAGCCGCGCCTGCTGCGCTTCGATGACGCGAAAGAGGCGCTGCTGGACGCGGCGGGAGAACGGGCCGCCAGCCTGCGCCGCCGTTTGGAACTAGCCCGCGCCACGCTGGAGGCCGCCAACCCAAACTCCATACTGGAACGCGGTCTCTCACTGGTTACAAAGGCCGCCACCGGGGAAATCGTCCGCCGCTCAGGCGATGTAAAGCCCGGCGACCTGCTCCGCATACAGCCTGCGGAAGGCGTGATAAACGCGGCAGTCCTTCCGCCCGGAGAAGTGAGAAATGAGGAGTGAATACCCCCGATAATGCACGCGCAAGCGTGTACAGCGAAGATGCCGCGGCAAGCTCGCTCCCCTGGCAGACTTCACAGCCGCCGGCGGCGGCCTCACTGCTCACTGCCGCCGCAGCCCCCCTCGCAAGGACGACTCCCAGCCGCCTTGCGGCGGCCTCACTCTTCATTTTGGAATATGTCTTTCACGATTTGGAATATGTCCGGGAAGAAATGGGTGTACTATTCCTTTTTCCTTGACATAAAAACAGTAGGAGGAATGAATGGTGCATAATGAATAATGGTTGGCGGTTTTCACACCCGCGACGGGTGTAATCCGTGTCGCGTATTACGCGCAATCAGTGGATATTATTCATGTTTTATGGGTCAGCACCGCTTAGGAACCTATCACTCCCTCGCTCTGTGTAAAGGTTACGTTCCATCTCTATGGCCTTTAACGGCGTTACTTTCTCGCGGTAAATGCGTTTCAGCAAGAAAGCGCCGGTAAGCGCCGAAACACCTTCCGCAAGTACAAAAGCCCACCAAACCATATTCAGCGGGAATAGTCTCGTAAAAATATACAACGCAGGAATTAACACAACCACCACCCGCATAAGGGTAATAATCAGGCTGTATATGCCGTTGCCGAGGGCTTGATACACTCCCTGCATAATCAACGTAAGGGCAACAAATAAATAACTCAAAGA
>JAITAE010000196.1 GCA_031284295.1 Spirochaetaceae bacterium | reverse complement strand
TTAAAAGAGTTCTTGTAGCGATTAAAAGAGTTCTTGTAGCGATTAAAAGAGTTCTTGTAGCGATTAAAAGAGTTCTTTCAAACCGTGAATCACGAGATTCAAGCCGTGAAAGACATATTCCAAAAATGAAGAGTGAGAAATGAGGCCGCCTCTGGGAGTTTGCTACCGCGTAGCGGAATAACCGGCTGCGCCGGTTATTTTCGGAGTTTGGCTCAACGCTCTGCGTTGAACTCCGGAGTTTGCGCCGCGGCGCTACGCGCCGCTTACCGCAAACTCCAGCCGTTGTTGATTGGGCCCCGGATTGGGGGGTAGGGCGCAACCGTGTGCGCCCGTAGGGGGGCGCGTCGATTATGCCCCTATGTGCCGAACGGTATGGAAACAGCGCCCCCCTTCATATTAAGAATCATTGTGAACCTAGCTAATTGCGGGGACAATAACTGACATACCCGCATATTTAAAACCCCACTGGTGGGGCCGGCGGTACGCTACCGCGGAGCGGACTTTAAACCCGCTGGCGGGGCGGGTGGGGGTGGCGGCGGATTGGGGTTTTGGTTATAATTTCGATATGATAAAAGAATTTACCATGTATGATACCGTGCGGAACAACGCGATAAAGTTGGCGGCGCGGATTTACGGGGATGGTTTTGTGCCGGATGTGATATACGTTTCGCTGCGGGGCGGGGCATATCTTGGGAATGTTATCAGCGAATATTTTAAGGTTGTCCGCGTGGGGCAGCGACCCGTGTACTACGCGGCGGTGGTAGCGCGTTCCTACACGGACGTGGCGAAGGCGGAGCGTGTCGCCGTTGACGGCTGGACTTACGCGCCTGAGCATCTACGAAGCGGGGACAAAGTGCTGCTTGTCGATGATATTTTCGATTCAGGGCGCACACTGAATCATCTTGCGAACATTATCATGGAAAAAGGCATTCCGCGCCATGATCTGAAGATAGCCGTGCATGATTACAAACATTTCTATGACCTTGAGCCGCAGCACCCGGTGCAGCCTGACTACTGGTGCCGCAGGATGGATCTTTCGGTAAAAGACGAAACGCGGTGGATACATTACCTGAGCCATGAGCTTGTCGGGCTATCTGAAGCTGAGATCAGCGAGCACTACTATTCAAAGTACCATGATCTTAGACCCTTTCTGGACGTTTTGGCGGATGACTATGATTTGCGGCATTGACGAGGCGGGGCGCGGGCCCCTGGCGGGACCGGTATGCGCGGCGGCGGTCGTGCTGCCTGATGATTTTCCCCGGGATATTCTGAACGACTCAAAAAAGCTCGGCGGGCACGCGCTGGAAAAAGCGGCGGCGCTGATATATACCAGGGCGTCTGCCTGGGGGATAGGCTGGGCGACACATACCGAAATAGACAAGGTAAACATACTACAAGCCAGCCTTCTTGCGATGATGCGGGCGTTTCACGCGATGATGGAGGAGGCGGACGAGGTTTTTTTGCGGGGGATGCTGCAAACGTCCAGCTTTGAGGTGATAGTTGACGGCAACTGCAATCCCGGCATACCCTGCCCAAAGCGGGGGGCTTTTTCTTACGAAGGCGACTTTTCGTGCCGCGCTCTGATCAAGGCGGACACGCTGGTACCGGAGGTGATGGCCGCCTCAATACTGGCAAAAACAACACGGGACGCGCTGATGCGCGACTTTGCGCTGATGTACCCGGCCTACGGCTATGAAAAACACAAGGGTTACCCCACGAAAGACCATATCGCGGTACTGAAAAGGATAGGCCCTTCGCCGATACAGCGTATGACATTTGCTTACGAAGGGAAGGGGGGCCGGGACGGGCACGGGACGCACGCCGGCGAATTTTAAGCATGGTTTCGGTATATGCGGCCCGGCTTCAAGGCGGCGGTGTATTTTAGGGTATGGGTCTGACGGTAAAACACACTCCGCGCCGTTTTGCGCTTTCCGCGCTTGCCGCGTTAATAACGCTTTATATTGCGGTATATTTTTTACAAGCGCCGCGGCTGGGCCCGCACTATGACTTTTTGGCGGAATTACGCCCGCGCCTGAAATCCGCCCGCCTGCTGGAAAAACCCGCGCCGCAAGATACGCATGATGGCGGGACGGGCGGCGCGTCATCGGACCAGGCCGTGGCGCCATCGGACCAGGCCGTGGCGCGCGAGATACTGCTTATAGAAAGCGGCTCTGGCACCGAAAACCTTATCGCGGCCCAGACCGTCTTTGCGTTGATAATGACGCTGGTCGAGATGGACGCCGCCTCACTGCTGGTTGAAACGCCGGTACTCGGCGTTTCAAGCGGGCGCGCCCTGGGCGAGGCTGAGTTGGTTTACCGCTTTGACGATGAGTTCAACATTGTTGAGGCCAACATAAAAAACCTGTTTGACGGCATCAGACTCGGTTCCATCGCGCCGCGCGACGCGGCGCGTTATGTTGACGATGTGATAAGGCTCACGGAACAGGGCAAAAACCGGCTGCTTTCCGCCGCCGTCCAGGGCGACGAGGAGCAGGCCGCGCGCCTGGAAAGCGCGTCCGCCGTTTTGGGCGCGGTGTATATGCCGGGCGACCTGCTTGTCGATGTGATAAGGCCGGGAAGCGGCGCGCCGTCCCCGCTAAACCGCCTCTACGTTCCCGTGTACTCGCGTCCGCCGCCCGATGCCGACGGGAAAATCCGCCGTATAGCGCCGGTACTGAGCGTCCCGGACGGTCAGGAGTACGAGTACGCCGCGTACAGCGCGTTAAAAAAGCGGTATTCAACATCGAAAATCCAGGTAACTGACGATGGCTTTCTCCTTGAGTTTGGCCCTGAAACCGGAAACGATGAGGCCGGCGGGCAAACGTTCGTGCTGGACGGTAACGCGGCGCTGCTGTTCGCTCCGGCCCCCGGCGAAGGCGCGTTCAGAAAAATAGAGCTTTCCCTGTTTCTGGAATATACCGAGGCGGACAGGATGCTGTACCGGCTGCTGGATGAGGCTCCGGCGCTTGCCCGGTACGCGGACATATCGGTAGAAAACTACCCTCCCTTTTTGTACGAACAGGCCCTGCGGCTCCGTGAAACCCTGCTGGAAAATCCGGAGGCGGAACTGAAAGAACGCTGGAAGTATTTACGCGCCGCTTACTACGATTCCCTCGATAAATTCTTTGATGAGGCAGGCGGCGCGGGGGCAAAAATAATTTCATCGTTTGGCGATCTGGAGGAACAGGAGAATCTTGACGATTCAGGCCGGGCAAGGCTCGCGTCCTTGCGCGATGAACAACTGGAAATGTTTAATACCGCGAAAGAACTATACAAGGACCTTGCCGTTCAGCGTGAAAAGCTTAGTGAACAGCTAAACGCTTCTTTTTGTATTTTGGGACCCGTCTCACGCGACACGGAGCTTTCCGCCATGTTTGCAAACAGCATCATAACCGGAAACTATACGATCCCGGCAAACATTAAACAGACACTGTTCAGTTCCATTGTAATTGTATTGTCTCTGCTGTTTGCGGTATGCCGCACGGGACCGGCACTTTCGTTTTGTTTTTCTGTTCTGATGACGGCCCTTGCCGTCGCGGGTTTTTCCTGCAGCTTTATACTGAGCGGTTTATGGATAGACCCTCTAATTCCGGGCCTATCGCTGGCTGCGGGAAGCCTCGTGTCATCGTTGTACGCCGTATCGATAAAAAACCGGAACGAAATATACCTGCGCTGCGTTTACGGGGCTATAGTCCCCGAAACTTACCTAAAAAATATAGCGAGGAGCGGCGGATTGATTAACGAAAAAGAAACAATCCGCAAGGCTGCCGTTGTGTTTGTACGCTGCCCTGGTCTTACCGCGCTGGAAAATGGAACTGATCCGCAAAAATCCGCGGCGGCTTTGAAGCGGTTCCGTAACGAAACAGGCGCCGCTTTCATTAAGGCCGGCGCCGTTATAGCAGGCTGCGAAGGAGAAACGCTTTGCGCCGTCTTTGGTTCGCCGCTGGAACATCTTTCCGTGAGCGGATCCAGAAAACAACGTAATGCGGAACCGGAAAAAAACGCCGTCATCAGGGCTGTTGGTGTGGTAAATTCCCTGACGGCCTCCCGCTCAGCCGTCGATGAGCTGTACATCGGCATAGACTATGGGGACTGCGTGTTCAGCTACACGCGCTTGGCCGGCTACACCGCGACAGGCAGCGCCGTTTTCCGTTCACGCCTGCTGTCAACACTTGCGCGAAACAGCAAAACAGGCGCGCTGATAAGTAAGAACGCGGGCGATCGGATAGACCCCGGACTGTTGGCGCGCTTACCGCAGGCCGCCGTGCCGGACGGTACGGCGGCTGAGCTTTACTATCAGCTGGCCGGACCGGTAGTGAGTAGTTAGATGCTATGATTAAAATTATCTGGGGAAAAGGTGGCGGGCGAAAGACCTTGCTCGCTTGTTTTTCACTATAATTCGTTTACCGCCCATACTTTATAACACTCTTTACCAGGAAACTCATATCTTTCACCCACTACCCTCAAACCGTCCCAGCGTAGAACGAGGTATCGCTACTAGCCTAGAACGGTGTGTCGCTACTAGCCTAGAACGGTGTGTCGCTACTGGCTAGAATGTGGTATCGCTACTAGGCTAGAATGATGTATCGCTACTAGCCAGTAGCGGGTGTCGCTACTAGTACCTTGATTTGCCAAGAAGTTCTGCTATAGGATGAACAGTCCACTGGAGGGATAATCAGCATGAAGGGAAAAGGTGGCTCAGTTGATCAGACGGATCGGGCTTATGGTTAGGCCGTTCTTGTATACCTGAAAGTGCAGGTGGGAGCCGCTGCTTTGGCCTGTATTGCCGACACTGCCTATTATATCTCCCATCCTGACGTACGCGCCGGTTTCGGTGCGTATAACACTCATGTGGCCGTAGAGTGTGCGGTAGTTCGAATGATGCGATATTACGACAAAATAACCAAAAACATCATTATAACCCGCCGATATCACCCTCCCCGCCATCGCCGCCTTTATCGGAACACCCGTATTCGCGCCTATGTCAATTCCTGAATGAAAGCTGCGCAGTCCGGTTATGGGGCTTCTACGGTAGCCGTACCCCGATGTGATTCTCCCGCGGACAGGCCATATAAACAGATCGCCGTTTATTTCCTGCAGCTTTGTTGAATCGAGTTTTGCGTTAGGTATAAAAATTTCTGTACCGGCGTTCACCATTTCCGAAAACAGTTCATTTGCCGTTACAATCGCATCGGCGGGCACATTGTATTTTACCGCTATTTCGTTCAGAGTTTCGCCCCGCGATACCTTGTGCATTATTCCGTCCTGATTCGGTATCAAAAGGTTTTTGCCGACCTGAATGGAGCGCGTGTTTGAAATGGCGTTTACGGAAATCAGCGTATCCTGATTCAGGCCGAAATTGGACGAGATGAAGCCTATCATGTCGCCGGACTGAACCGTATACGATGAATAGATAAGCATTTGAGGCATGGAAAATTCTTCCGGTTCCGGAACGCCTTCGACAAGGCCGGTTTCAAATTCCGAATTTACCGAAACAATTTGTTCGATTTCTTTTTCGGAATAATCCATGCCGCCAAGGCCGTCCGC
>JAITAE010000193.1 GCA_031284295.1 Spirochaetaceae bacterium | reverse complement strand
GAGTCCGCTGTCCGTAAGACAGGCTCAGGTCGCTTACATTTATCACTTATATTTTCCTCTTGTGTCATTTTTCCACCGGCCAATGCGCGGCAGCCTCTTAAATTATGCGCTAAACGGGCTGATGTTTCTATCGGTCCCGCAAGGCGCCGGGCCGCGAGTGTCCGGTAAATGATGAATTAAACGAAGCCTGCCGTGAATCCGTCCGCGCCGGCGATTGATACCGGCATCGCGGGCAGTTGACGGTAAATGATGTTTTATTTAGAGTTTAAGTAGGGATTGTTACAAAACCCGGTAGGTTTGCCCCCGCCGGAGCGTTAAGAGGGAAAGGCAGTTCCAAAGGCGCAGCCTTTGGCCCGGTATGAGGGAACGGCACGGTAGTCAAAACCTCCACCGCAGTTCCAAAGGCGTAGCCTTTGGCCCGGTATGAGGGAACGGCACGGTAGTCAAAACCTCCACCGGCAGTTCCAAAGGCGCAGCCTTTGGCCCGGTATGAGGGAACGGCACGGTAGTCAAAACCTCCACCGGCCCCCGCTGAGAGGACAAACCGCGTAGCGGTTTGCCGTTGCCGGGTGTGCCTGCGGTACGCTTGACACGCGGTACAAGGCGGCTGGAGCGCAGGGGGAGACTTTCCCATTCTTAACTTGTTGACGGTAGTTTTGGAACAGTCTCAATACAAGTGTAAATTTTTAAAAAATTGTTCAGGAGGCTATTTATGGGCGATACATTAAAGGATCTGAAGGAAAGGCGGAGTATCCGCAAGTACAAGGCGGAGCAAATCAAAGACGGCGAGCTTGACTCGGTACTGGAGGCAGGGACCTGGGCGGCAAGCGGAGCCGGCGCGCAGTCGGCTGTTATGGTCGTGTTGCAGGACGCGGCCAAGATAGCCCGCCTTGAAAAGCTAAACGCGCAAGTGATGGGCAAGGCGGACGCGAAACCGTTCTACGGCGCGCCTACCGTTGTTACCGTGCTGGCTAACAAGGATTACCCAACCTGGGTGGACGACGGCAACATGGTGATTGCCAACCTACTCAACGCCGCTCACGCGGTGGGGCTTGGCTCCTGCTACATCTACCGCGCAAAGGGCATCTTTGACGGGGCGGAAGGCAAGGCTATGCTCAAGGACTGGGGGCTTGGTGAAAATTATGGCGGCGTAGGGCATGTGTTGCTCGGTTATGCCGCTGAAACCCCGAAGCCGGCGCCTCGCAAGAGCGGCTATATTATCAAAATACGCTGATACAGGGTAATTGAAAGCATCTTTAGGACTCGTATACCGGTTACACGTATGCCTGCTGGTAGTGCTTGGCGGGGTGCTTGTATGTCCGGCGGCAGCCGTGCCGCCGGACACGCCGGTATATGTTGGCAAGAGCGGAAAGAAATACCACCGCTTCGACTGCAAAACTCTACAAAACACAAAACGTGAAGTGAGCCGTGCTGACGCCGTCCGCGCCGGTTATGGGCCATGCCGCATCTGCAATCCGGATGAGGGCGGTATTAGTAACGGCAGTACCGCTGGTTACGGCGCCGCTTCGATGGACGGCGGCACTATTTACCGTGTAAATATAGAAAAACTCTCGTCTTACCGTCAGGCCAACGCGAAAAATATGTTGCACGGCAAGGTAAGCCGCCATATTGACGGTGATACAGTGCATATCACGCTTGAAAACCCGCCCGCAGGCTTCAACAGAGTCGAAAAAATCCGGATGATAGGGGTGGATACGCCGGAAACAGTGCATCCCAGCAAAGGGGTGGAGTACTTTGGCAGGGAAGCAAGCGATTTTACGAAAAACGCGCTGCTTGGCAGGGACGTATACATCGCGCTTGACTGGGATACCCGCGACAAATATGGCCGCCTGCTGGCGTACATCTATCTGCTTGACGGTAGCTGCCACAACGCCGAACTGATAAAACAGGGATACGCCCACGCGTACACCCGCTTTCCGTTTCAGTTTTTGGAAGAATTCAGAACTTTGGAGCGGGAAGCCCGCGCCGCGGGCGCGGGACTATGGGCTGGCGGTAACAGACGGACGGCAAAGAACGCTGGTCTCCACGCCGCCGCCAGGCGGCTCCGGGGTCTTAGGGGCGCAAGCCCCTAGGAGAGGGGGTAGTGGAAGACTTGCTCCGGGCCGCAGGCCCTTTTGCAAGTCTTTTAGGAGTTTTGCATAGGCAAAACTCCATGAATAAATGGAGCAAGGCTGGAGCGAGGGGGAGCCTTCCCCCTCATTATTTTGCAGAGTGTGCTATTTTAGATCGGGAGTGTTGGCTGCGTACCAATCGAGTTTGCGAGTCAGGAACATAACGAGCGCCGTTATGACAAACGCGCCAATAGAGCCTATGAGCAGCGCATAAGATTCGGCATTAAGCACCGCATACAGCAAAAGATAGGAGATGACCAGCGTCAAGCCCATATACCAGCTTTTTGACCACGAAGGAAGCAGAGACCGGGAGTAAAGTGTCATAAGCACCGTAACGGCGAAAGCGGCGATAATGTAGGCGTCCTTGAAAGCTATCTGCTCTGAAATAGACAAAAGAAGCAGGTAAAAAATAATGTTCGCAACGCCTGAAAGAATGTAAGGAACCGGATGAATCGGTTTCCGGGTAAATATCTCCAGCAAAAACAGGGTGAAGAACGGGACGATTAAGAAGAGGATGGCGTACTTTACGGCCCGCGTGTTGAGTGAATAGGTGTCGATAGCCCGGAAAAAGGAGACGCCGAATAGAGAATTGCGGTAACCGGAATCAGGCGCGGCGCTTTTCCAGAAAAGCGGAATGTCCCGGCTTAGATAGCTGACATCCCATTGCGCCTCAAAAGAGCCGCCTGAAATGGTGGAAAGCGCCGGTAAAAACGCCCCTTGGAATGAAGGAGAATCCCAGTCGGCGGTAAGCTCGACGTGCGTGTCCTGTCCGACCGGCAAAACCTGCACCGATTGTCCCCCTTGGATGCTAATGGTAATGTGGAACGGCACCGCCTCCTCCGTTATCGGAGGCAGAAGCGCATAAATACCGGCGTTTGAACTTTCCCTTTCGGCGTATTCCCTTTCGGAGATTGCTCTGCCGTTCCCGTTCACGTCCATTTTTAACAAGCGCTTGCCGGGTCTAAAGAACAAGTCCTCTCCGTTCCACGATTGCTCGGTGATTTTTCGGATGCCTTTCTGGCTTGAAAGGCTTATCACGAGTTCGGCCTGCTCCAAGAGCAGTCTTTCGTTGGCGGCAAGCTCGGAGAGCGCCTGTTTTG
>JAITAE010000169.1 GCA_031284295.1 Spirochaetaceae bacterium | reverse complement strand
TTAAAGTCTTTTATCTCGGAAATAGTGTGGAACAGCATCAAATTACGGTAAATATCGTACATTCGCGGCAGTTCTACCTCCATGTTGTTCTTTTCGAGGTATCTTTCGATGTTATAGTTGGTTCCGGGATGAAAGACGAGCAGGTATTCGCCGGTTATAAACACTAGATTCTTTCGTACCGTCCTGTCGTAACGCACCGTGCAGAGAGCCGTAATTGCCTTTTTGTAAGCCTCCAGCGCCCCCAACATCCCCTTATGTTCCAGCGCCGCAATAATGGCATCCGATTCGGCTTCGACAACACGGTCGGTTTCGCCCGCAACAAGCTCGTACGGGCGTATCTTGCGCCGCAGATTGTCCAGAATTTCCAGCATTATCAGGCACCATGAAATTTTCGCGTAGGTAAGCTGGCTGAAATGGTATCCGGGATGCATATTTTTTGAGTCCAACAAGTTTGTCGACAGAATCGGCACTTGCGGAAAACCTGCGTCATCCAGAGCGCTCCGTGTTAAAGCCATATAGTTTACAAGACGGCAGTCGCAGGTTGTTTTTCCGGTGCCGACGACAACCTCGTTAGGGTCATAGAGGCCGCTTTTTAGCGTCGCAATGGCCTCGCCTATAATCATTTGTGCCGGAAAGCACGAATCGTTGTGAACGTAACGCTTGCCGTAACGCATCGCCTCCTTGCCGCCAAGCGGCAAGGATACCGCCTTGAGTCCGTCCCGCCTGAGCGCCGCCGATATAATTTTGCAAAAACCCGGCGTTACATTCGGCACAAGCACCGTCTTTTGCTTTCTGTCACGGCGGGTGTATTTAGCTTTGTAAGGGTCAGAAAGTGGGATAATCGTATGTTCCGCGGCCTGTTTACGCCTGAGCCGCACGGTTTCGACAAAAGAACGCACACGTATTCGCAGGGGCCCCGTAATATCGCTCTCATCCAGTTTCAGTATCAGCGGCGATTTACCGGACATTTCCCGCAAAATCCGCGTTACCTCGTCCGTATGCAGCGCGTCATGCCCGCAGCCGAAACTAAATAATTCCACATATTCCAGAGCGGGATGTTCCGCCGCTATGATAGCGCCCGCCAGTAGCAACGCATGATTGTTGTTGACTATGTCGAGCCGCGTCTCATCAAGCACGACTTTACGGACTCCGGGCAGAGAATCTACTGTCAGCACGGGGATGCCCATAGCGGTGAAGTATTGGGACAGATTGTGGTTTACCAGAGTGTCATACTGATAGTGCCTGCCGGCAAGAACTACGGCGAAGCGCCCTTCTTTCTCAGTTTGAGCGATGATGCGGGCGGCCTCCCGCGTCAGTTCCGCGTTAAAGGCGGACAGGGATTTCTCGCCCTGAGCAATAGCCTTGCGGCAGAGCGCCGCCGGTACGTCGAAAGTCTCCTTCATGTAGCGGCATAACTGCAAATCGCGGTCCCGGCGGCTGAACCAGTGGAATACCGGAGTATCCATCGGAAGATTCCAGCGCCGCGCCGGATTGTCCGAAAACTTCACGACAAGCGGATAACCTTTCAGTACGGGACAGGTGTAAGTGCTCTCCGGTTCGGGATTCAAGGAAGGCAGCCGGCAGAACAGCGGCATGAACACGCGGTCTACTCCGGCGGCGGCAAGGTCATGCAGATGCCCGTGAACCAGCTTCGCGGGGAAACAAACCGTATCGGACGCGACAAAAGGCAGGCCGTCTTCAAAAAGTTTACGGGAACTAGGGCGTGAAATTTTGGTTTTGAAGCCCAGCGCGTGGAAAAATGTCGTAAAAAACGGCATGGTACGCCAAAAATCCAGCGCGCGAGGCAATCCAATCGTAATTTCACGGTCAGGAGACAGACTTGTGAACGGATAATCACGAAAAAGCATCTGTTCGCGCCGTTTTATCATGTCGGGAACGGCATCCATATCCGCGTTCACCTGTTTTAGCCGCTCCCTTAACGCCGGATCTTTCGGATCGCCGATGATTTTCCCGCGTTCACAGCGGTTTCCGGTGAGCCAGGTGAGGCCGTTAGAAAAGCGCACAAGGATTCGGCTGCAATTGTTTGAACAGAACGGGCAGCGGACATCCGATTCCTGGCTGTAGCCGAAGGTTTTAAGCGCGTCAAAACCGATGAACAGGGTTTTATTTATACCGGCATGATAGTGCGTCGAAAAACCCTTTTCGGCTATCTCGCGTTTGGTTAAAAGAGCTATCCCTATCGCACCCATTTCGCCCGGGTAGGGGGAGCGTACGACGGGTCTGCCAACATACTGTTCCATCGCCCGCAGAACGGCGTTATTCCTGAACGTGCCGCCTTGAACTACGATTTGGCCGCCCAGCGACGCAAAGTTTGACAGGCGCACGACTTTTGTAAACACATTTTCGATGATTGAGCGGCATAGTCCCGCCATGATGTCGTCCGGCTGTTTGCCGTTCTTTTGCTCGGTGATGATAGTGCTGTTCATAAACACTGTACAACGGCTCCCCAGTTCAGCCGGATTACTGGCGTTGAACGCGGCTTCCGCGACTTTTTCCAGCGGAATATTTAGCGTGTTGGCACAATGTTCCAAAAACGAGCCGCAGCCTGAGGAACAGGCCTCGTTTACCGTGATATTGGTAACAACGCCGTCATTTATGCTGATGGCCTTCATGTCCTGCCCGCCAATATCGAGAATGAAGCTGACATCCGGCGCAAAATGCTGAGCGGCGGCGGCATGGGCGACCGTTTCTACCGTATGGTAATCCGCGCCAAAAGCCTTGGCGAACAACAGTTCGCCGTAACCGGTGGTTCCAACGGCAAGTATCTCTAAATTGATTCCGGCCTCATCGTACTTTCGCTTTAATTCCAGCAAACCTTGTTGAATCACGCGCAACGGCTCGCCGCGGTTGTTCGAATAAAAGCGGTCTACCACCTGTTCGTTTTCGTCTATCAAGACAAGTTTGCTTGTGGTAGAACCGGCATCTATCCCTAAGTATACCCGCAGCGTATCACCCCCCCCCCCCCCGCCTGAGTATCCGGTGACGGGCGGCAGTCTGTGGCGTTTTTCAAAATCAGCCCTTTCTTCGGCGCTTGAGAAGTACGCCGGTATCGCGTCATCGCGGGCTTCACGTTCCGTGTTCCCGTGTACCGTAGAAAGAACGTCAATCGCCTTATCGATATTGAGTTCCTGCCTATGGTCCGCAAACATCGCGTCTACCGACAGCGCCGCGCCGTAAGCTATGAATGTTTCTGGGTTTTCAGGACGTATGCAGTCGCCTTCGCTTAAACCAAGCCGCTCGGCAAACACGCGGATCAGCGTGGGATTGAATGTGAGAGGCCCGCCTTCGAATATGATGGGCGGCTTTAGTTCCAGTCCCTGGGCAAGGCCGCCTATTGTCTGTTTGGCTATGGCGTGAAATGTGGAAAGGGCTATATCTTCCGGCAGTCCGCCTTGATTGAACAACGGCTGAATATCGGTCTTAGCGAATACGCCGCAACGGCCTGAGATATCGTACACCGCACCGCCTTTGGAGGCGAGATTTTCGAACTCTTCAACCGGTACTCGGAGCAGAGCCGCGATCTCATCGATGAACGCACCCGTACCGCCCGCGCAGCTTCCATTCATACGCATATCCGACGCCGCAAGCTTCCGCGTATGCTCGTCATAGTAAAAAAAGACGATTTTCGCGTCCTGCCCGCCTAATTCTATCGCGACACGGGTCTGCGGGTAGAAAGTACGAACCGCTATTGCGTTTGCGACAACTTCCTGCACATAAGGAACGCCAAGCGCGTCCGCTATGGGTTTTCCGCCCGAACCGCACAC